>CAMJGB010000007.1 GCA_946405115.1 uncultured Clostridia bacterium
ATGTTCTGTTACGATCTGTTGTATCCTTAGGGAACTTAGGAAGTACGTGTACACCTACCTTGAGAAGTTCCTTCTCCTTAGCACCGTAAGGCTGATCGTTTACGATTGCCTCGATGATCTCTGTAAGCTCAGAACCCAAGAAGATGGAGATTACTGCCGGAGGTGCTTCGTTAGCGCCGAGTCTGTGGTCGTTGCCTGCGGAAGCTACGGAGATTCTCATGATGTCCTGGTAATCGTCAACAGCCTTGATAACAGCTGTGAGGAAGAGGAGGAACTGAGCGTTCTCGTAAGGTGTATCGCCGGGCTCGAGGAGGTTAGCTCCTGTATCTGTGCTCATGGACCAGTTGTTGTGCTTACCGGAACCGTTTACTCCTGCGAAAGGCTTTTCGTGGAGGAGGCAAACGAGGCCGTGCTTCTGAGCTACCTTCTTCATGATCTCCATTGTGAGCTGGTTGTGATCGGTAGCAATATTTGTTGTAGTAAAGATAGGAGCGAGCTCGTGCTGTGAAGGTGCTACCTCGTTGTGCTCTGTTGTAGCGAGGATACCGAGCTTCCAAAGCTCATCGTTCAAGTCCTTCATGAAGGCCTGTACTCTGGGCTTGATTACACCAAAGTAGTGATCCTCCATCTGCTGTCCCTTCGGGGGCGGCGCACCGAAAAGCGTTCTTCCTGTATAGATAAGGTCTCTTCTTGCGTTGTAACCCTTCTCGTCGATGAGGAAGTACTCCTGCTCGGGTCCTACTGTAGTCTTAACGCTCGTTACGTCTTCGTTGCCGAAGAGCTTAAGCACTCTCAAAGCCTGTACGTTCAAAGCATCCATGGAACGAAGAAGAGGGATCTTCTTGTCGAGTGCCTCGCCGCCGTATGAGCAGAATGCTGTGGGGATGCAGAGGACGCCTTCCTTAATGAATGCGTAGGATGTGGGGTCCCATGCAGTATATCCTCTTGCTTCGAATGTTGCACGAAGTCCGCCGGACGGGAAGGAAGAAGCATCAGGCTCACCCTGTGTAAGTTCCTTGCCGGAGAATCTCAAGATAACGTTGCCGTCGTCTGTGGGATTGATGAAGCTGTCGTGCTTCTCTGATGTAATTCCTGTCATGGGCTGGAACCAGTGAGTATAGTGTGTGCAACCCTTCTCAATAGCCCACTGCTTCATCTCGTTAGCGATGACGTTTGCAGCCTCAGAGGAAAGTCTCTTGCCTGTGTCGATAGCAGCCTTAACTTCCTTGAATGTGTCCTTAGGCAGGCGCTCTTTCATTACGCTCAGGCTGAAAACATTCTCGCCGAAGATTTCTGATGTGTCTTTCATTTTCCAATCTCCTTTGCCTTTTGTTTTTCAAAATTTGAAATAATCGAGTGGCTGACTTGCATTTTGTTTGTGACAAAAGAAAAGGCGCCGAAGGTTCTTAAACCATCGGCGCCGTTGCCTGTATCAATCATTTTCTGGTGCGATATTACCGCGTAGAGAATCGCTTGTCAATAGGAAATTTGCAAGTTTTTGTCGTTGACATTTCATATTCTGCTGTGATAACTTTTTATAAGAACAAAGGCGTTCATTCGGGTATACAACTTAAGCTTACCCGAGTGGGCGCTTTCTACTTTTTCTGGAATATTCGGATACCTGACGGAGGTTCAAATGAATTGTTCAGTAGATGAATTTATGCAGTACATCGAAGAGGAAGACATTAAGTTTATACGTCTTCTTTTCAGCGATATTTACGGTAATCCCAAGAACATCGCGATCATGCCAAGCTATATCGAGAGCGCATTCGAGAACGGCGTCGGAATCAACCCTTCCGGCATCCCTGGTTTTGCAGCAGAAGCTGACTCTGATATCTTCATTCACCCGCATCCGGAGACAGCGGCTTTATTGCCCTGGAGACCTGAGCAGGGAAGAGTAGTAAGACTTTTCTGTGACTTAAGATACGAAGACGGCACGATGTTTGCTGCTGATACAAGAAACATCTTAAGAGAAGCTGTTAAGAAGGCAGAAGAGCAGGGCATCAAGTTCTCATTCGGAACAAGAATTGAGTTCTATCTTTTTAAGCTCGACGAAGACGGCGAGCCTACGAAGATTCCTTTCGATCAGGCAGGATACATGGATATCGCACCTCTCGATAAAGGCGCGAACGTAAGGCGAGAGATATGTCTTACATTGGAGAGAATGGGCATCACGCCTTTCAATTCTCATCACGAGGCAGGCCCCGGTCAGAACGAGATCGACTTCGTAAGCGCAGACCCCATTAAGGCTGCTGACGACACGCTCACATACATCTCAGTAGTTAAGACAATTGCAGCAAGAAACGGTCTTTATGCAGACTTCTCACCTAAGCCCATTCCGGGACTTCCTGGCAACGGCTTCCACGTTAACGTAAGTGCCAGCAAGGACGGTGACACTTCCGTTCTCACATCAGCCATCGAGGGCATCCTGCAGAAGATCTACGACTTAACTATCTTCATGAACAGAAGCGAAGATTCCTACCAGAGAATCGGTAAGGGCGATGCTCCGAGATTCATCACATGGTCCGGATACAATCACGGTCAGTTATTAAGAATCCCTCAGAGCGGCGTGCATCACTACGCACAGTTAAGATCACCTGATGCGTTCTCGAATCCTTATCTCGTATTCGCATTGATCATCTATGCGAGCCTTTACGGCATCAGTAACAAGCTTGAGTTGAGAGCTCCCGTGAACGACGATTTAAGAGGCGTTGCTTACAACAAGGGCGGCGACTTCGAGCTTCTCCCGAGAACAATCGATGAGGCTAAGGAAGCTGCTAAGCATTCCGAATTCCTGAAGGAAATTCTGCCTGAGTCGATCATCTCGGCTTACTGCGATTAAGGCAGTTCAAATTATTTAAAGAAAGGAGGTCAACATGCGTAAAGAAAGTAAATACTCAGTATTACTTGTTTCTGCGAGCGAGAAGCTCAACGCATCGCTGACCTCTTTTATGTCGAGAGAGGATTACGGTCCTGTCGAGACAACAGAATCCGTCGCTGCTGCCAGAAGACTCATGGCTCAGCGCGAGTTCGATATCGTTATCGTCAACACTCCTTTGAAGGACGAGCTTGGCATCAACTTCGCCATCGACATCACACAGGATTCTTCCTGCGGCGTAATGCTGATGGTAAAGAGTGAGCTTTTCGATGAGATTAACTACAAGGTGCAGGATTATGGTGTGTTTACCGTGGCGAAGCCGGTTAATGCGAGCATCATGAGTTACTCTTTGAAGATGCTGTGTTCCACGCGCGAGAGGCTTCTTCGCATGGAGCAGAAGCAGAAGTCTTTCGAGGAGAAGCTGCACGAGATCAAGGTAGTAAACAGGGCGAAGATCCTGCTTGTGGAGAACCTGAACCTCACCGAGGAACAGGCTCACAAGTTCATCGAGAAAAGCGCGATGAACGAGCGCAAGAGCAAGGTCGTCATCGCCTCGAAAATAATCGAAGAATATAAAAACCCTTAAACGGAGGCACATATGACTAAATACATTTTCGTAACGGGAGGCGTCGTTTCAGGTCTTGGAAAAGGCATCACCGCCGCATCCCTCGGAAGACTTCTTAAGATGCGCGGATTCAAGGTGGCAGCGCAGAAACTCGACCCTTATATCAACGTCGATCCCGGCACAATGAGCCCTTACCAGCACGGTGAGGTTTACGTTACTGAAGACGGCGCCGAGACGGACCTCGACCTCGGACACTACGAGCGATTCATCGATGAGGATTTGAATAGATTCTCGAACATCACGACAGGTAAGGTTTACTCAAGCGTAATCAACAAAGAGCGTAAGGGTGAGTACTTGGGCAAGACAGTTCAGATCATTCCGCACATCACGGATGAGATCAAGACATTCATCTATAACGTAGGTAAGACGAGCGACGCGGACATCGTTATTACTGAGGTCGGCGGAACGATCGGTGACATCGAGGGACAGCCTTTCATCGAGGCTATAAGACAGGTCGGAAACGAAGTCGGCCCCACAAATTCTTTGTACATTCACGTTACTTTGCTGCCTTATTTGAAGGCATCGGGCGAACACAAGTCAAAGCCCACACAGCACTCCGTTAAGGAACTTCAGGGAATGGGAATCTCTCCTGACATTATCGTATTAAGAACTGACGAGCCCATCGAGGATTCGTCGATCATTCCTAAGATCGCGCACTTTTGCAACGTGCAGGAGAACTGCGTAATCGAGAACCTCACACTGCCTATTCTGTACGAGGCTCCGCTCATGCTCGAGAAGTCCGGAATCTCGCAGGCTGTTATCGATAAGCTTCAGCTTGAGTGCGGCGAGCCTGACCTCGGCGAGTGGCAGAATGTCATCGACAAGATCCGTAACCGCGAGGGCAGAGTGACGATCGGACTTATCGGTAAGTACACACAGCTTCACGACGCTTACTTGTCAGTCGCTGAGGCTTTGCACCACGCAGGTTACGAAGAGGGTGTTTATGTAGGAATTGACTGGATCGATTCCGAGACGATCAATGAGAGCAACGTCGCTGATATCTTAGGTTCAGTCGACGGCGTAGTAGTTCCGGGAGGCTTTGGTAATAGAGGAATCGAGGGTATGGTTCTTACTGCAAAATACTGCCGTGAGAATAATGTTCCTTACCTTGGAATCTGTCTCGGAATGCAGATCACGGTTATTGAGGCTGCTCGTAATTTGTTGGGCTTTGCTGATGCGAACTCCGGTGAGTTTGACGCGGATACTATTCACAAGGTCATCGACTTCATGCCCGGTCAGAACGACGAGATCGAGAAGGGCGGAACGCTTCGACTCGGAAGTTACCCCTGCGACATCGTTGCCGGCACAAAGCTTGAGGAGTGCTACGGCACGAACGAAATCCGCGAGCGTCACAGACACAGATATGAGTACAACAACGACTATCGCGAGCAGCTCGAGAACGCAGGCCTTAAGATCAGCGGCTTGTCACCTGATAAGTCATTGGTTGAGGCTGTCGAGTTCGAAGGCAACAACTACTACGTCGGCGTTCAGTTCCACCCCGAGTTTAAGTCCAGACCTAACAAGGCTCATCCTTTGTTCGTCGGCCTCGTTAAGGCTTCGAAGAAGAAAAACTGATTATCTGATAATATAGGGGTATGTTTCCTATATTATTAGCTACAGCTTATATATTTGGTTTTGTACTTGTGATCGGCTACATCGTGATCGCCCTGGCGACCCTCGCACTGTGGACCTCACAGAAATCTTCGACTACCAAGCCGAACGAATTTTACACGGATCACCAGGTCTACTATCCGTGCGGTTATACCAAGAGATTCAAAGTCCTCGCGATGATCACCATCGCGGGGTTTGTTATTGGTTTCTTTACGATTCCCGCGGCTGTCATCGGCAGCATCGTTTGGGATAATCCGTGGGGTTTGGTGATCGTCGCGCTTATCATCTCTTTGGTAATCATCATCCTCGTCGGCAGGCTTCCTTTCCGTCACGGGGAAGAGTGTCTGATCATCGACTCGCAGCAGGTCCGCGTAAAGTATGAGGATGACTCGAAGGAAGACAAGGTCTTCTATATCTCGCAGTATCAGCGCTTCATCCCGCCTACGAGAAACGTCGCCGTAAGACTCATCTTCGACGAGGAACTCTACCTCGGCTTCCTTAGAAGAAACGACGCCATAACTGTAACGAAGATGATCGACTTCATCAAAAGAAACGGTCGTTTCCCCATCGTGCAGAACGCGGTTCCGGCTCCGGGCAACGAGAAGTTTGTTGAGCGCCGTAAGAGTGTTGCTTCTCCTGCTTCTGTTACACCTCCTCAGGACAATGCGCCCCACGACAAGGCTTACCTTGAGGGCATCCTTAACAAGACCCCGCTCGAAAAGCGCATTCACTACATCGAGATGATCGCCGCAGGGCAGAAGAACGAGGCCATAAGGGAGTTCCGCTTTGACTGCGGCGAGGGGCTTCGTGCTGTAGTAGACGTTGCCGAGAAGTATCTTACTTTCCCGGATCTTAATTCTTATAAAGCTAATATCTATGTTTACGGCTCCACTTCAGAGAAAGTAAGAGCTTCGCTTGCGGAGTACTATGAGGATGCTTTTCGAGGTGTTGTGTACGAGGTAGCCGACGGCAAGTGGGTGTGTGTCGAGGCCAAGTGCAGCTTCACGGATTACCTTAATCTTGTGCTGTGGCTCGAGGATGCGTTCGCGTATGCGGAGCCGATTGTGCCCGGGTTGAAGCCGATCTACGCGGCGCCTGATAAGACCGACAGCCTCGGCGAGAAGTGCGTGGGCATGATGAACGGATCTAATTTTGTGTTCAATGTGCCGGAGTATTTATTAAGTTACGGGGAAGAGCTAAAGCCCGACTTCGACATCAAAAGTTTTGTTGCTGACAAGCTTAAATAAACAAAAGAAAAGGGCCGTCTGTTCGACGGCCTTTTCCAACGAATGAGGTATATGTGAAAGTTCGATCAGGAATTGATCACTTTGCCAAACCGTAGATAGTGCAGATGCTGCCCCAAGTGTTGACGCTAGCGAAAGCGTTGAATACGTCCTGTCTGGATGTGCCGTTGTTAAGAGCGTTTACCCAGTTTGTGAGGCCCTGTGTGTCAGGCTCTCTGCCGAGGAGTGCACGGTAGAGAATAGCTACGTACTGCTCGTTTGTTGTGTACTTGCTTGTGAACTCAGAAGAGTTGATCATGGCGTTAGCAACGTCAGTAGCTGTGAATTCGCCGGACTGAAGCTTAGCTACGAAAGCGTCTCTGCCTGCTGCATCAGCTGCTCTGCCGTAGATAGTTGTGTAAAGTCTCTCGACGAAGTTGTTAAGAACTGCAGTTCTGAGCATCTGGGGCGGGAGGTTACGGCTTGTGGAATAAACCGTAGCTACTGTGTTAGCGATCTCAGCGGGTGCGCCGTATGTGTTAACTCTGTTGCAAGCTGCTGTTCCGATAACGGGTGCAGGTGCGGAGTTTGTATCAGCAACAGTTCCGTTAAGGTAAGCCTGTGCTACGCAAAGCTGAATTCTCAAGTTGGACATAGCCTGTACAACATCGTCTTCGTTATCACTTCCGAGTACGGGGTAAGCTGCGTTACGAACTGTCTCGAGTGCGATTCTTACGTCGGGTGCGAGCTCATCGTAGTGGAGCGAAAGGAATGCGCTTGCTGCGTCGTAGTATTCCTGGATGTCCTGGCGTGTGCGGTCGTCGATCTGATTTCTGACTGCTGTGACTGTTGCGGCCTGAACCTTGTTTGTCTTTACTGCAGCGGGAATGATTGCTGCTGCGAGAGCCGCAGTGAGAATAATTGATGTAACCTTAGTAATGTTTTTCATTTTGTTTTCCTCCTCTTAAACGCTTTGTATTTGAAATTTTGTTTTTGTCTTGCGTTTGATGAGCTTATTAAACCGTGTTTGGGAGTCGGAAAAAATGTGCAGATAATATGAGTTTTGTTGATTAAGCGACAGTTGTTGTTCGAAATGTCGCCTAATGAACGGTAAATGGTCAAATTGTTTGGTAATTTGTGCGTGTTCAATTGGATAGTCGTTTTTGTTATATTACTCGCACTTGGCTTTCAGGAGGATTATTAATGCGTAAGTTCGAAGGTTTTCAGAAGGGTGTAAATCTCGGTGGATGGATCTCCCAGTTCTCGGAATATAGCATTGAACATTTTGATACATATATAACTGAGTCTGATATTAGTAATATTGCTGAATACGGCTTCGACCACGTAAGAGTTCCGGTTGATTATATTGTCTTGGAAGATGAGGCCGGCAATATCAGAGAGTCCGGTTATGAATACTTGGATAAGTGCAGATCCTGGTGCGAGAAGTATGGATTGAATATGTTGATCGACCTTCATGAGTGCCACGGTTATTCATTCGATCCTATGAAGAAGGATGACAAGAGACAGTTCTTCTCTAATGAAGAGCATATGTCTAGATTCCTCGCTTTGTGGGAGAGGATCGCTACTAGATTCGGTAAGTATAGTTATATTGCCTTCGAGCCTTTGAATGAGGTTGTTCCTTTTGATGTTGTTGATCAGTGGAATGCTTTGCTCGGCCGTTATATTCGTATGATGAGAACAATCGCTCCCAAGGCTTATCTTGTTATTGGCGGTGTTTGCTATAACAGCGTCGGAACTGTTCATCTGTTGAATATCCCTCTTGATGACTATATTGTTTATAACTTCCATTGCTATGAGCCGATGATCTTCACTCATCAGGGCGCTTCTTGGGTGGATTTCATGCCTGCTGATTTCAGAATCAGCTATCCTAAGACTTTGGCTGAATATAGAGCTGTTAGTGGCGAGTTGCAGAAAGAGCTGGCCGGCGCGATCTTCGAGCCCGGAATCCCGGAGATCGGTCCTAAGTTCTTCGAATATATCTTCAACCCCGCGATCGAGAAGGCTACTAATGACAATGTCCCTCTGTATTGCGGAGAACACGGCGTTATCGATCTTGCAGATCGCCATGACGCATTGAAGTGGATCCAGGATATCCACTCCGCATTCAAAAAATATTCGATCGGCAGTGCCCTTTGGAACTATAAGGGTATGAATTACGGTTTTGATATTGATTCTATATTAAAACAAGGCCTCAAGGCTGTACTTTGATCAGTTTGTGCCCCTATTTACCCTCGATTTTTTCAAAATAGGGGCACTGATAGGGGCACAGAAGGCTGATTCTCCATGATGAATGTCGCATTTAGCTCGATAGACATCTCGATCATCTTTCTAAACAGAGAAATATCAAAGTTTTTCTGCTCGCTTAATCTATAGAAAATAACATCTGAATGTTCTCTAAACCCATTAACGTGATATTGATCTCTGTCTTCCAATCAAAGCCCATTTTCTCAATCTCTTGAATACCCAACAATTCATTCTTGGATCTCAATAACTGCCCCTTATATTCGATTGGATTCCTATTCTCTTTGGTGTTCTGATTTGGCAGGGCAATCTTAAATTGTTCGGATGACAATCCGGTTATTAGTCGACTGTCTAATGGGAATTCAACAATCGTCGGATTCCCTTTGTACATTCTTTTCCATTCAGCCATTAATCTCTCATACTCAACATTAGCAGCCTGAGATTTGTTTACTAGTTCCGAATATAGTTTTCCTTTCTCCCTGGTCAGTAAATAACGTTTCTTGTTTTTGCTGTTAACTGACGGATCATTCGGGTCTTTGGTTAAAAAGACTGCAGGTTGGTTTCTATATGTGCCTATATAACCCCACGGCAGGGTCTTCAGCAAATATAACTGGTATGAGATTCTAAGTTGTAATGAGTTCCTTAATTCCATGATTAAAGGATAGCAGGTTTCAAGGACCAAAAGTGTCTACAATTGGATACAATTTTCGACAAAATTCGACAAGATTGTTGTATCATTGTGGGCGTTGATTAACAGGGAGGATATATAACCAATGAAAGAGAAATTGAAGAAGATCGGTGGGTGGATTAAGAAGCCGTTCAGCTGGATCAATAGGAAGACTAAGCCGGCCAGGGAGTTTATGAGGAAGGGCAGAGCGGGTGCGATGATCATGGAGGTCGCGCTTTCTGTCTATTTGTGGACTTGGGCGATGGACGGAACTGTCTATCACCAGTATCCGAAGATCGTCATGGCTCTCGTTCTCACAGCACTGCTGGTAATAACATCAGAGCTTTTGAATCTGATCATCAAGTTGTTATTCGGCGGCGGCAAGCGACATAAGACTTATTTCTTCGTTGCACTCTTCGCGGCTTGCATGAATAACATCGCGGCAACTCAGTTCAACGCTGTCCCGATAGCATTATTAATGAACGTAGCTTTACTCTTCGCCGTCAACATCTTAGGCAGAGTCATCTGGGGCTTTATAAGAACAAGAAAGTTCAAGCAAGTTACGGCCTACATCGCTTTAACACTTTCCATCGCATACATCGCGCTCTACGGCTACATGTTCTTTAACGACAACTTCGGCGACAGCAGAGTTGAGTTCTACAACAACATCTACACTGAGAGTGCCGAGCAGGTACAAGGCTTCGATACTTACCTCACCAACGGCGCCTACACTGTAAATACACTCTCCTACGGCCCCGACGATGAGGACATCACAACTGCAACTTATGATCTCACGATCTTCGATGAACTTGGTGAGCGAGAAGGCATGGATGCGTTCCTCGATAACTTCAGCACATACGAATACGACAAGGCTCCGATCAAGGGTCAGATCTGGTATCCGGAAGGACAGACGAACTGCCCGGTTCTCTTCTTCGTTCACGGCAACCACGACTCGATGGTTCCTTCCTATTTGGGCTACGACTACTTAGGCGAGTATCTTGCATCAAACGGCTATGTCGTTGTCTCGGTGGACGAGAACATCATCAACCAGTGCGGCGCCGGCAATGACATGAGAGCGGTTATGCTTCTCGAGAACATGAAGACCATCTTCGCCCTGAACGAGGACTCCACAAGCCAAATCTATAACTTGATAAACGAAGATCAAGTAGCCATCGGCGGTCACTCCAGGGGCGGCGAGATGGTAGCGACTGCGTATCTGTTCAACGACATGGATGTCTATCCCGAGGACGGCAACATCGCGTTCGACTATCACTTCAACATCACGTCCATCGTGGCCATCGCACCCTGCGTTGACCAGTACATGCCCGTAAACCATTCGGTTGAGATCGAGAATGTAAACTATCTTCTCATCCACGGCTCGAACGACCAGGACGTAAGCGATGACATGGGCGAAAAGCAGTACAACAACATCTCTTTCACTGACGACGGTTTCTACCTTAAGTCGTCGGTCTACATCCTCGGCGCGAACCACGGTCAGTTCAACAGCCAGTGGGGCCAGTACGACTACGAGGGCACTGAGAATAACTATCTCAACACCTACAACTTCATCTCATCCGACGAGCAGAAGACCATCGCGCTGGCATACATAAGAACATTCCTCGACACGACTCTCGGCATCGACAACACTTACGAGAGCTTGCTCGAGGATAACTCCGCTTATCTTTCTTATCTGCCCGACACGGTATACATCACGAACTACGAGGATTCGGACTTCGTAAGTCTCGTCGACTTCGACGGCACGAGCAACATCTCAAGCTTCGAGAACAATGTAACTGTGAACTGCAACGACACCACAAACTGGACGTTTGACCGCTACGACAGGGGCAGCGGCAACGAGGCGGAAAACTACGTGCTCTCATTAGGTTGGGACGAGGGCACTTCGCCTGAGGCGGTTATAACCTTCGACAACATCGACATCACTGACGGCTACGTCAGTTTCGCTATCGCGGACATGCGCGAGGATACGGAAGAACTGCAGGAGGGCGTGAACTACACCGTTACGCTCACCGATGCGAACGGCAACGAGGTAAGCATCGCGAACCCGACGTTTATCTATCACTCGCTCGCAGTTCAGCTTTATAGACAGGACGTCATCGGCGGCACCTACGAGTACAAGCACCAGCTGCAGACGGTTCGCATATTCGCATCCGACTTCGAGAATCAAAACACCTTCGACTTTACCGCAGTAACATCGATCACGATTGCGATTGACGGTACTGAAGAAGGTTCACTTATAATCGACAACATCGGCTACGGAGTATAAAACTGCAATTCACCACGCGTGAATTGCAACTGACCACAGAATCCACAATTCAATAAACGACGATGCTAGTATCTCCTCATCAACGGAATGAGGAGATATTTTTTTACTATGTGGAATAGGCGAGGGATAGATGGCATAGTTGCCACGGCATTGGTACTCGGTCTGCTTACGGGCTGCGCTGCCCCGATAGCGGAGACGGAGCAGACCGAGCCTGCCGAAGTCGTTCTCGCTCCTGCAAGACCGCAGGATGACTATTATGGATATATGAACTGGGAACGACTCGAGAACGTTGAATTTGAACCCGGTGCACAGACGGCAGGCGAGGCGTTCGATAGTCAGATTGTTGATGACGAGATCGAAGGAATCATTCAGGATTGTGTGGCAGGTTCGGGTTACAGAGTAGGAACTGAAGAATACGTAATCCAGCACGCATATAACTGCTATCTTGATTACGACTTCGAATCAGAAGAAGCCCCTGAACAGCTGGACGAACTTCTTCACCAGATCGACAGCATCCAATCAATCGATGAATACATGATGATGGATGCGATGCTCTACAGAGATTACGGCGTCAGAAGCATCTTGTTGCCGGAAGTTGATACATCTTATCTTTATGCGAACAGATACTGCATAAGATTTAACAACTATACGGAAATCGGCGATGTCGAGTTCAAGACACTGAGTGAGACTTACGCACCTTTAAACAGCCTTAAACAACTTGGAAGTGCGATGCTTCAGGCTGTAGGACACGACAGGGAAGAAGCAGATCAGATCGGCACGGAATTCGGTTATCTTTGCATGGATCTTTACAACGCTTCGACACCGGAGATCTATAACTGCGGCTATCCGGTTCAGTATATCCAAAGCCTGACATTTGAAGAGGCTGAAGACATATTATCGAACATAAATCTCACAGCTTACCTCGACGAGATCGGTTACGACTACGACACTAACGACAATATAATCATCATCGACAGAAGCCAGCTTGAGGGACTTAATCAGATTCTCACGGAAGAGAACCTCGAAGGCCTCAAGGCTTGGATGATGTACAGCTTCTACGACAGATATCAGAGATTCATCGCGAACTGCTACGACTCTTTGGCATCCGTAGCACAGATCGATTATGCATCTGATGAGGACAGAGCAATCGCTGAGATCAGCAATTCGTTCGTTGATCAGACTGATGTTCTCTACGTTGAACAGTACTGGTCCGATGAGATGGATGAGGCGCTGATCTCGATGTGCGATGACATCAAGGAAGGCTACAGAAATCTCATAAGCAATGCGACCTGGCTCTCGGAAGAGGCAAGAGCAGGACTTCTTCGTAAGCTTGAGAACATCGTATACGTAACGGGCGGCAATCTCACAAGATTAGACCCTAACGACTACGCAGGTTTAACATACGACAACTACCTCGATCTTTACATCCAGAACGCAAGGATCAGAAGACAGAACGAGATCAATATGCTCTCATCTGAATACGACAGACAAAGAGCCGGAATGGCAATGCAGACATTTAACGCCTGCTACAACTCGTCTTACAACAACATCACGATAACAGTCGCTATCACGAATGCACCGTTCTATGACTTCAACGCTGATTACTACACGAACTTAGGCGGCCTCGGAATGGTAATAGGACACGAGATGGGACACGCGTTCGACGACACCGGAATCCTGTTCGACGATAACGGCGTCTATAACCCTGACTGGGTGTCAAGCGAAGACTACAACGCACTGGTATCACGTAACGAGGAAGCCATCGCTTACTACGAGGATAACTTCGAAGTCTTCGGTGTTTACCACGTCGACGGCGAGCAGACATTGGGCGAGAACTACGCAGACCTCGGAAGCCTCGAGTGCATCACATCGCTTGCACATAATGACGAGGAGTTACAACTTCTGTTCGAGAACTTCGCGGCCATCTGGTGCAGCAAGGTCCTTGATGAGGCACTCATTTGGCAGCTTGCGAATGACGAACACAGCCCTTCCTATATCCGCGTTAATGCGAATCTTTGTACACTCGATGCATTCTACGAAGCTTACGACGTAGAGCCCGGCGACGGCATGTATATCGCGCCTGAGAACCGCATTTCGAGATGGTATTGATAACTGTATTGATAATGGAGAACAGGAAATGAATCTTATACTTAAGACAACATTCAAGAATATATTCTGTAAGCCCGTGAGGACTTTGCTCGTAGTGTTCGCCATCTTCATGTGCGCACTTGCCGCGATGTTCTGCTTCGATTTGGGCGGCTCGTTAAAGACGCTGATTACGGATATCTACGCGGCTCATACCGGTACTGCCGACATTTCCATCTCAGGAAGTGAAGCAGACCCCGAGAAGATCCCCGAAGACTTCCCGGTATATGACATGCTCAAGGTAAACACATTCACCGATCAGATCTACGAGTCTTGCCCCGGCGAATACTACGTTGCTACTGCAGAAGCCGTAAGCATCTACGGCATCGATCTTGATAAGGCTGCTGAGCTCGGTCTCATCGACAGATTCGAACTTGGAACATGCGAAGCCGTCATCACCGACAGGCTCGCAGATCTTTACGGCTGTGAGGAAGGCGACGTCGTTTCAGTACACGACAACGCGAACGAAACTCACGACATTGTGATCACTAAGATCGTCCCGCTTGACGTCATGAACCACTTCTTCAGAGGTTACAGCATGGTCGTCAACGAGGACACTTCGAATATCTTATCTTGCGGTAAAGAGGCTTCGGCCTATTACCTGATTGACGTGCTCGACGACAGTGCGGTAAACACTGCACTAGACGTACTCAAAACGACCTTCCCTAACTGCACTGTCGAGAGCTACGCCATGGATGAATCAAGGCAGAAAGTGCTGGACGAGATCATGGCATTCATGGTGCTGCTTTTCGCGGTGGCGTTCCTGCTTGTTGTGTTCGTAACGGCATCCATCTGCAACAGGATCGTGAGCGAGAGAATGTCGTTCATCGGCACGCTTAGAAGCTTAGGATTAAGTGCAGGCAAGACGACGCTCGTGCTCCTGCTCGAAAACATCCTCTACGCGCTTATGGGTGCGCTTCCTGCAGTATGGCTTTACACGGGATTAAGGGGGCAGATCTTTGGCGGACTTCTAAGTTCCATGGTGACAGACGACGGCATGACTGTCAGCATTCCTACGCCGGATCTGTCGGCAGCACTCGTGGCAGCAGTTGTTATCGGCGCTTTGGTAATCGAGTGTGTGATCCCTTTAAGAGCGCAGCTTAAGGCAGTTAAGACATCAATCAGAGATATCATTTTTGATAACAGAGATACAGCATATAAGTTCTCGAGATTTGCAATCACTCTCGGTATTGTGATGGCAGTAACGGCAATCGTCGCTTTCTTCTTCAGATCGAACCTCCTCGGCGCTGCCGTCTGCCTCCTGTCTTCCGTTACCGCACTTGCGCTGCTATACCCGCTTTTGCATAAGTTTGTTACGGATCATGTAGCAAAAGCAGCACACAAGTGTGATAACGAGAAGTGGGCGCTGTCCGCGAAGGAAGCGGGCAAGAGAAAGTCCACTGTATCAAGCGGCGTTCTTAGCGCTACGGCATCTGCGATGTGCATCCTGATCTTCACGATCTGCTCCGGCATGATCAACATGTTCAGCTACACGACCTACGATTGTGATGTAAGAGCAGACTGTATGGATCAGCCAAAGTATCTGTCTTTTGTTGAACACTTGGACGGCGTCAATGAAACCGAATATCTCTACGATAAGGCTGACTGGATGATCATAAACGGCGAGCGAGAGGCAGCTCAGTTCTACGGCCTTCCCGAGGGCGGATACTCTATGTATAACGGCTTCCTCGAGGTCCCTGATTCAGTCGAGTCCGGAACGATTCTCATAAGTAAGTTCTGGGGCAACAGATACGGATATTCTGTAGGCGATGAGATCAATGTGGTATTTGATCCCGACGGAGTGTTCCCGATCGAGCGAACATTCACGATTGCAGGCTATTTTGAGATCGAGACCTTCGAGTCACTTAAGAATGACTTCGTCATCTCACTTGACGACTTTATTGAGATCTTCCACGACACACCCGCGACTTTGCTTGTAAGGTGTGATGACCCTGAAGCAACAGCTTCCGCACTCGAGATGTATTCGGCAGGAAAGCTTATGCTTGTTAAGACTATCGAGCAGTACAACGCCGAGAACAGACAGAGTGCTGCGAGCACGTCGTTAATCTTTACGATCGTTCTTGTTGTAGCCTTCGTGATGACGTTCATCGGTATGGTAAGCAATCAGCTTCTGGGCTTCGAAGGAAGAAAGAAAGAATGTGCTGTCATGGTTTCAACCTCCATGAGTAAGTCAACGATGATGGGAATTCTGTTCCGCGAAATGCTTCTAACATCAGCCATGTCATCAACAATAGGAGCAATAGTGGGAACGGCGCTGGTAGCGATTATCGGCGGGGCCATCCGTGCATCGGATGCGATCCAGCTTCCTATGGACATCGAGGCCCTTCCCGTCATCCTCATGTGGCTTGGAATGATAATAATCTTTGCACTGACGGTTCTTATGCCGGTAAGAAACCTGAAGAAAATGAAGCTTGCAGAGCAGCTTAAGTACGAGTGATAAGGAGATTAGATATGAATACGGTTATTGAAGTTCGTAATGTCAGCAAGACGTTCGGAAAGAATACAAATCTTAACAGGGTATTGGACGAGGCCTGCATGTATGTGGGCGAGGGAGAGTTCGTATCCTTAATGGGTGCATCGGGATCGGGCAAGTCGACATTGCTTTATCTGATCGGCGGATTGGACAGAGAGTTCGACGGTTCGATCAGTCTCTGCGGTCAGGAGATCTCGAAGCTTAAAGACAGTCAGCTATCTGACTTAAGACTTAAGAACATGGGATTCGTTTTCCAGTTCTATAACCTCGTAATGAATTTGAATGTAGAAGATAATATCCTGCTTCCTGCGACGATCAACGGCAAGAAGCGAAAGGACCTTCAGAAAGACCTCGATGAGATCTTGGAATTAACAGGTCTTACGGAGAAGCGTAAGGCAATGCCCAACACATTGTCCGGCGGTCAGCAGCAAAGGGTTGCCGTAGCACGTGCCCTTCTTACTAAACCCGCGGTGATCCTTGCTGACGAGCCGACCGGTAATCTCGATTCCAAGTCAACAAGAGAAATCATGGAACTGTTCAGACGCCTTAATCAGGAAAGAGGAATGACGATCTTGCAGGTCACACATTCCGAGAAGTGCGCTGAATACGGAACCCGCACGATCACCATCGATAATGGTAAGACAGTGGGGTAAGTGATAAACTTTCTTATATAAATTAAGTGGAATAAGGGGAACAGCTGTGCGTATTGCCGTTGTAGATGATGAAGAGGTTTTCAGAAGACAGATCGCTTCGATGATTTCTAATCTCTATGGCAGAGAAGACGTCAGCTGTTTTCTTTATGCGGACGGTTCGGAGGTCATCAGAAGCTTCGAGAACGGGTTCGAATTGGACGCGGTTTTCTTGGACATCGAGATGGCTGATGTGGACGGAATGAGCGCCGCGAGGCGCATCCGCGAATTCAACAAAGAGATACCGATCGTCTTCACGACTTCGCACACTGAGATGGCCATCGAGGGTTATGAAGTCGACGCTTTCAGATTCTTAAGTAAGCCGATTAATGAACTTAAGCTTCGCGAGACTTTGAAGGACCTTGAGACTTTGCTTAAGGTCGACAACAAGATAATTCTTCGTAAGGACGGCGAAGAGTTGGTATTCTCGATCTCCGATCTTATCTATGCGGAGGCGTCCAATAATTCGGTGAGATTCCAGTTCAGGAAACAGTCGGTCGAGCAGCGAATGAAGTTCACGGATGCGGTAAAAATGATCGATGAATTAACTCCCGACTTCGTTAAGATCCACCGCTCGTACTACGTTAATCTTTCACACGTGAAGAAACTTAACAGCACAGAAGTTCTCATGGATAATGCCGAGACGCTGCCTGTGGCAAGAAGTGCTGCCGGAGATGCTAAGGACAGGCTTTTCGAGTATGTAAGAAGAGCCGGGAGGTAGTGTTGCAGAATCTACTTCACATGCTTCTTTATGTTCTTCTGTTCGTGTTCCCGGCGCTCGTGCCGATCCTCGGGACGTACCTCATTACGGACGTTTTCCGCTACAAGGTGCGCCACAAGAAGCGCGCGTTTATGTTCGCGACTTTGTCCGGAATTCTGTCGTCCATAATGACGTTCATGATGAACCGTGCAGTCGACAACGTTCTTATTACCGTGACGTTTATTTATGTCGGGTGCTTCTTCTTCCTGGTGTTCTACCTGATCGCCGACATCAACGATAAAGTCTGGCGGCGAGTGCTCGTCGTCATCCTAACCTTCGACATAATTTCCGACTTCGGCGAGCTTTTTGACATGATGAAGGAAGCCCTCTACCAGATGTGTCCGTGGGAGCATTCGCTTCGCTCGGGTTTTCTTTATTTGCTGATAAATATCGTGATGGCGTCGCTCGAGATCTTAATGCTTTATGCGATCGCTAAGATGCGTGAGAAGAAGGACGACACGCCGCTTCCTTTGCCGATGGTATTCATGCTGTTTGTTGTCTTGAACATAATAAGTGGCCTGCTGCCGAAAGAATACGGCGGAATCGAGAACGACGCGAACATCCTTACAAGCGTGATCACGGGCGCGACAGGCCAAGACCTTAAGGACAATCCGTTCATCGTCTTAAGCATGACGCTCGTGCTCCTGTACGTGTTCTTCATGTTCTACATAAGAGCCGTGCGCAAGGAGACACACGACCTGAAGGAACTCAACAAGCGTAACGAGGAATACATCGAAATGCAGACGAAGTACTTCGAGCTCTCGGCTAAATCCGATGACACGATACGCTCGATGCGACACGACATGCGAAACAACACGCAGGTCCTGATGTTGCTTCTTGAGGCCGGCGAATACGACAAGATGAGAGAATATCTCGAGCAGATGGGCAACGATCTTGTTAGTGCGGATATCAGTGCGCATACGGGGAATACGATTGCAGATGCCATCATTGCCGATAAGACTCTTAAGGCGGAGAAGTGTGGATGCGAGCTTAAGGTGTCGGGCCAGATCGCGGGCATCGAGTTCGCGTCGGTGGATATTTGTAAGATACTCGCGAATATATTGGATAATGCGATCGAGGCGGCGGGGGATGAGCGTTTGATTGATCTGTCGTCCGAGTTCAAGGTGATCAAGCTCGACTTTAAGAAGACGGATAAGTTCTTCCTGATCTCTCTGACGAATCCGTGTGCGTCGAAGCCTGAGATCGTGGACGGCCAGATTGAGACGCATAAGAGTGATAAGAGCAATCACGGACTGGGTCTTAATAATGTTAGAACGGCGGCTGCTGTATATGGGGGCGAGGTGTCACTGGAGTGCGAGGATAGGCCGTACGGTGGGGAGTTCAGAACTGAGATTTTGTTTATCCTGCCGTCTTGATGGTTGACAGGCGCGTGGTCTTGAGGTTAATATCTCGTCAGAAAATTGATTAATGGAGGAACACCGATGAGAAAGACAATCTGCTGATTATTTTTATACTTCGCGGATAAGTCTTTTTACGTGTTTCTATTTACATAGTTGAATTTAGTTTGCCGCGCCGTTGATCGCGGCTTTTGTTTTACTTATCCGGCGAAAGATTCGTAAATTAGGAGAATTCTTTATGCCAATGATAACAATCAAGAATCTTACATTCGGATACGACGGCTCGGATGAGCTTTTGTTTCAGGATGTAAATATCACACTCGACACTTCATGGAAGCTTGCGCTGTCTGGCCGTAACGGCAGGGGCAAGTCGACGTTCTTTAAGCTTCTTAAGGGCGAATTGCAGTATTCGGGTTCGATCACCGGAGTTCCGCAGATCGTGGAATTCCCGATGGATGAACTGCCGGATAATGAAGAATGGCGCGTCCGTAAGGAATTGAATCTGATGGGCGCAGATCCCGACATCATGTGGAGACCGATGGAGACTTTGTCCGGCGGAGAGAGGACCAAACTGATGCTCGCGAACCTGTTCGCTTCAGACGGGATATATCCTCTGATCGACGAGCCGACCAACCATCTGGACCGCCGCGGCCGTGAGGCGGTAGCCTCATATCTCGCGTCTAAGGAAGGGTTCATTCTGATATCACATGACCGCGACTTCCTGGACCGATGCACTGATCACACATTGGTTATTACCCGTTCGGGTATTGAATTGGTGGCTGCCAAGTTCTCAACCTGGTGGGACAACAATGAACAGCGACAGGAATCCGAGAAGGCCCGTAACGACCAGCTTCGTAAGGAGATGGGTTCGATCGAGACGGCCATGAAGAAGAACGCCCAGTGGTCTTCAAAGGCTGAGTCATCTAAGAGCCGCAACAATCCGAAGGGCGCAGAAGACCATTTCAGAAGAGCCTTCGAGGCTAAGAAGGCCAGTAAGTTGATGAGCCTGTCGAAGAACCTCGAACAGCGTAATGAACGTAAATTGGAAGAGAAACAGTCGTTGTTGAAAGATCTTGAACGTGAGCAGACATTGAAGATCACAGGAAGTACACATCACGATAAGACGCCGATTATATTGAAGAGTGTATCAGTCCTTCGATACGGTGAGGTGATCGCGTCTTGTATTGATCTAACCGTTGAAAGAGGGAAGAAGATCTCGTTGCAGGGACCGAACGGCTGCGGAAAGAGTACTTTGATCAAGTATCTGGCCGGTTGTTCCGATGAAGAAGGGATCACCTGTGATGGGGATATCCATATCGCGAAGGGTTTGAAGATCTCATATGTCGGCCAGGATACTTCGTCGTTGAAAGGGTCTTTATATGACATCTGTGCAGATCGCGGGGCTGATAAGACTCAGTTCTCGACCATCCTGGTCAAGATGGGGTTCACAGGCGATATGTTGTATAGGGACGTGGATGCCCTGTCACTTGGTCAGAAGAAATTCGTAATGCTGGCATTATCCCTCTGTGAACAGGCGGATGTGTATCTGTGGGATGAGCCGCTCAATTACATAGATG
>CAMJGB010000008.1 GCA_946405115.1 uncultured Clostridia bacterium
GTAGTTGAGTGCGTGTACTGACAGTTGTGTTAGAATGGTTAATGTAAACCTTATTTGAGGTTTAATACACGCATTTAAAGGAGCATGACTATGGCAGATCCTGAAGTAAAGACAGCAAAGATTGATGAAGATGCTTGCCTCGAGTGCGGTATGTGCGTAGCTAACTGCCCGATGGAAGCTATCGATAATCCTGACGACACACATACAGCATATTGGGTAGACGCAGATAAGTGCACAGGCTGCGGCCTTTGTGAGGAGAACTGCCCCGCTGACGCCATCGACCTTTATTGATTAGGTTCATTCCCATTTTGTAAATGAAAGCAATAAGTGACCTCATAGGTAAGTTTATGGCGGTCATTGTCCTGATCGTCGCCTCTTTAGCGCTTTTTGTCCCGAAGACTTGTCTTTGGATCGAGACAGGCTGGATCAATTACCTTCTCATGCTTGTCATGTTCGGCATGGGACTTACGCTTAACCCCTCTGACTTTGCCGTTGTATTTAAGCGACCCAAGGACATAATCATAGGGTGCATAGCGCAGTTTACCATCATGCCTTTGCTTGCATTCGGATTAGGTAAGATCTTCGGACTTGATGCGGGGCTTCTCGCGGGAGTCATACTCGTCGGCACATGCCCCGGCGGAACCTCAAGCAATGTCATCACTTACCTTAGTAAGGGTGACGTTGCGCTTTCTGTCGGCATGACGAGCGTTAATACATTACTCGCGCCTTTCCTTACGCCTGCGATCACATACCTTCTTCTTAAGACTACGGTTCACGTTAATGTCCTAAGCATGTTCCTGTCGATAGTGCAGGTCGTGATTGTTCCCATCGCATTAGGATTTATCATCAACCACTTCTTCGGAAAGTACACGGCAAAAGCAGCTGACGTGCTGCCGCTTGTATCGGTCATCGCCATCACGCTCATCGTCGCCGCTGTCGTCTCCCATAATGCGGAGAAGATACTTGAGACGGGCGTTGTGGTTTTCGCTGTGGTGATACTTCATAACGTGTTGGGATACGCTTTGGGCTTCCTTCTCGGCATGCTGCTTAAGCTTCCCACGTCGAAAAGAAAAGCGCTCTCGGTAGAGATCGGCATGCAAAACTCCGGACTTGCGACATCCCTTGCAGGAACGGCTTTTCCAGCTCTTTCCATGGCGACGGTTCCCGGTGCCATTTTCTCTGTATGGCATAACATCTCGGGAGCGATACTTGCGAATATCTTAAGAAGACTCAAGGATGACGATGCGTTGAAATAAGACCTTAGATGAAGTAGAATGAAAAAAGAGCAGACAATGACGTCTTTATTGATGTGGTTGGCTGCTCATTTTTTATGCATAGGGGAATCAATATGATATCGCTGAATGACTACTTATACGACGGAGATACGGTTGTTAAGATCCTGCACAGATATTCACAGGACCTTAAGGAATCCGCGATCGAGAGCGGCAACGGCCTCGACCTTGCGCACAGCAACTGCCTTCTCATGATGATCGAACTTCTCGAGCATAATGACTTCCTTACGGGTCAGTCACAGCAGATAAGAGAGTTCTATAAGTTCATGGCGGATAAGTATCCTTTCTTGGCTTTCACGTTTAAGGGAAGGATCAAGTCTCTTATCAGGCTTGAGGAGAAGATCAACGGCAACATCGTCGAGTTCATTCACGATTACTATTGTAAGAACGGAGAGTTCCCTTCGGATACTGAGATCAAGAATCAGATAAGCAGGATCAAAGACTTGATCGCATACCGTATCGTAATCTCTTTGCCTGTCTGCCATCTTAAGCCCGGAGACGACCGCGAGGCTCAGGAACTTGATTATCTTTATGAGATCGCGAATGCGCTTCCTGACTTCCTTGAGGCAAGGGGATTCGAGCCGGAACTTTCCGGTAAGTCTGATCTCAGCACAAAGATAGATGAGCACGTTAAGCGCTATTACAGAGACTACATCGAGAAGCCGAACATCTTCGGATATAAGTCACTTCATATATCATTCTTCGACAACGCTTCCAGAAGCAACATCGAGGTGCAGTTAAGGACCAAGACCATGGATGACGTAGCGGAGATCGGCCCCGCGAATCACTTAGGTTATGAAGAAAGACAGGAGAAGGAGCGCGCCAGAAGACAGGAGATTCCGGTTGGTGCGAACCAGTACTTCGATGATGCTTATGAGCGCGGAATGATGCTTCAGCAGTTGGATTTAAGTAAGATTGACGTCAACATGTTCGGTGCGATCAATAACAGCCTTGTAAACGACGGCTGCGGCCTTTACAGAGGACGATTGATCTTGCCTTACGAGCATCTTTCAAGATTCCAGAATGACCTAATAGGATAAGCTTTTATCTGAATTCCCCCCGTTGTGTTAAACTCGAAGGAGCTGATTTTCAGCCTAAGATATCGACGAGGGGTAATACTATGAATGTTGGAATAATAGGTTACGGCAGCATGGGTAAGATGCTGGCAGATAAGTTCGCCCTTATAGGTGAAAGTGTTTACGTTTCAACAAGATCAGAAGAGAAGCTTAAGACGGCTCCTGCTGCGCTTCATGTTTGCAGCAGTAACAAAGAAGCCGCACAAGCATCTGACATAGTATTCGTATGCGTGCGCCCCGTTGATATGGAGGACGTTATAAGAGACATCGACGGTGTCATGAAGGAGGATTCTTTGCTTGTATCGCTCAACGGAAGCATATCGTTCGAGCGCATCGGCGAATGGACGCATCGCAAGGCATCGAAGGTAATCCCCAGCGTAACTGCAGAGATCGACAGATCCCAGACGCTCGTTACTCATAACAAGTCTGTAACTGATGAAGACAAGGAGTCTTTGAAGAAGCTTCTTACTCATATAGGTAACGTGATCGAACTTCCTGAGAACGAGATGGGAATGGGGTCCGAGCTTGTAAGCTGCATGCCCGGATTCATCGCATCGATGTTTGATGTCGTGTGTGAATCTGCGAAGAAGCATACGAGTATTCCTGATGAGCAGATCGTTAAGATGGTGCTTAACACAATGAGTGCAACGGGAGATCTTATGTTAAGAAATGATCTGTCTTTCGAGGATGTGGTTACAAGAGTTGCAACCAAGGGCGGTATCACGGAAGAAGGAACGAAGGTTATCTACGAGCATTTCCCTTCCACCGCAGATGAGTTATTTGAGAAGACATTAGAGAAGAGGCGTAAGACAGCACAATGGAAGAAATAAAAGTATTAGACGGTTCATATATTGAGAAGATGGCAGAATTGTATAAAGCAGCATTCGCGGGCGATCCGTGGAACGATGACTGGAGTGACAGAGAGCAGCTTCTTGAGTATATAAAGGAGATATCGGGATCATGCAATGCACTTAATTACGGCTACTTCATAGACGGTGAACTGGTCGCCATATCAGCCGGTATGACAAGACACTGGTGGGAAGGAACCAACTACAACATCGAGGAGCTCTGTGTATCTCCGAAGCTTCAGGGCAAAGGTATAGGCTCAAAGTTCATGAAGCTTATCGAAGACGAGATCCGTGCGAAAGGATATCACGGCATATTCCTTCAGACTGATCTTGATAAGCCGTCGTATAAGTTCTATAAGAAGAACGGATTCGGCGACTTGGACAAGCACGTAAGTCTTTATAAGTCGGTGCTCTAATTAGATAAGATCTTTGAAATTATTATCGATGAAGTCGAAGAAAGGTTTTTTCCTTACTTCGGCTTCATTGTCTTTGTACCATTCGGCACACTGAGCCAAGCCCTCGTTAAGATCGATCGTATCAGGCAGGATTGAAAGCATCTTCGTTATATCGAGTGCGTATTCATAGTTATAGAAACTAAAGTACTGTCTTTGTTCAATGTCGCCCGGGATATTCACGAACATTGGGGTCTTGCCTAAGCTTGCATAGCACTTTGTGACCCAGTCCCTGATAGTTATCGAATCAGAATTGCCGACATTAAGAATGTGTTCGTCAGGATTATTATTAATAATAATCTCCATTAGTTTACATAGGTCTTCAACATGGAAGAACTGAAGCTTCATGCTGCCGTCGCCGGGAAGACAGAACTTTCGGTCATTCATCGCACAGTCGAAGACAAAAGCTTCACGGTAAACGTTGTTCATGGGACCGTAAAGGTAGGGAGGTCTTAAAATGTAAGCGTTCGGCACTTTATCAAGAAGAGTCTTCTCTGCTTCAATCTTATCCGTTCCATATTTGCCCCAGAATTTGTTTACTGATAGCTTGTAAGACTCTTCGAAAGGCTGGGGCTCGGTCTCCGGATATACCGCACTAGAACTTATGAATATATATGTGTCGAATTGACCTAAGCCGCCGAGAAGATCGTTAATATCATTTCCATTGTAGGAAGTGATGTCGAGTACTGCATCGAAGGTATGTGACTTAAGAAGAGAACCAAGTTCGTGCCTGTCGCCTTTAAGAAGGGTGACGCCTTCAACCTGAGGCTTGCTGCCTCGGTTAAGGACGTATGTGTCGTAACCTTTATTCGCGAAGTACTGTGCTGTGTACTTGCTTACAAACGTTGTTCCGCCGGTGACAAGGATCTTCTTCATAGGATTCCTCCGCATGCGTTTTATTAACCTTTTAAATTCTACAATAAACCGTGCCGATACGAATTAAGAATTAATTAAAGATTTCCACTGAAAATATCTGTATATTTATGTCGAGTATAAGGGATTTTGAACACATTCTATGCGGACTGTTGCTTAAGCGACAAATGCCGTAAACATTGGTCGTTGTTTGCAGTATTTGCATGAATAGAATAGGGATAGATACTCAATCAAAACATAAGAAGGAGAACAAAAATATGAGAATCTTAATGAACATTTTATGGTTTGTATGCGGCGGTTTTATTTGCTTCTTTGAGCACCTTATCATCGGCATACTCTTGTGCGCTACTATCGTTGGTATTCCTTTCGGAATTCAGTGCTTCAAGATGGCTGACCTTTGTGCAATGCCTTTTGGTAAGAAGCTTGAGTCAAACGGCGGAGTAGGATCCTTGCTCGCTAACATCCTCTGGATCGTATTGGTTGGCTGGGAGACAGCTCTTACAGAGTGCATCCTCGGTTTGGTGCTCTGCGCTACTATCGTAGGAATCCCGTTCGGTATTCAGTTCTTTAAGCTTGCTGGCTTGTCACTCATGCCTTTCGGTACAAGTGTTAAGGTAGCTCACGTATTCTGATACTAAATTAAATAATCTAACAGGTGAAGGCTCCTCTCGGGGAGCCTTCTTTATTTGCATGGTGCTTCACATGCTATAATTTAGCTGTAGTAATAATCCTAGGGGAGTAGGGGTATGTGATCTAACTTTGGACTGACAAAGGAAGTAAGTGCTTCTGTAAAGAATAAGCTTAACCGCTTCTTGGCTTCGCTCGGACCTGCTGTCAGTAAGGGTGAAGACATTACTTTTGCCGATAATGATCTTACGTATATTCTTAAGCTCCAGAATAAGAGATTTAAGGATAAGGGTCTTGATGTTGAATACGAGTATTATTCTCGTGAGGATGATGTGGATCATGTCGGTGTGGCGAGTGATTGGAGAGATTCGCATTACAGCAGTGTAGTGTGCACCAAGCAGTGCGGAATAAGAAGGACGTTCAGTAAGGACGGTCAGAAGCTCTACAAAGATAACAGAAAGAGCTTTACCTACGCGACGGTCACTGATGTTGTGACAGACAGTCATCCTGATAACGACAGTTATTGCTGCCCGAACTGCGGTGCCGTATCAACTATTGCTCAGCTTCAGTCCGGCTGTTCTTTCTGCGGTACCAAATACAAGATAGACGATTTGTTCCCGAAGGTAACGAGCTATTATTCTCTCGACGATGTAGGCATTAACAGCAAAGAGGGTAAGAGAGGGATGATGTTCTCCATGATAGGAGCGATGGTATTTACGCTCCTGCTTACAATCATCATTCAATGCTTTAAGTCAGGTAAATCCGACGGTTCCGATATAGTAGAGACTGTACTCTCGTTAATTTTGCTGCTTCCTATCTCGGCATTAGGCGGATATTTCTTTTATTCGATTTTTCTTCTTGTCAGATTGATAGTAGTTGGCTCAAGACAGTCGTCAGGCAAGTGGGGAACCATAGGTTCCAGACAGAAGTTCGAGGCAAGGATGAGAAAGATCTATCCCGAGTTCTCTTTCGAGTACTTTACCAGCAAAGCAACCTCGCTCATTAAAACAGCCGTCTTTACTGATAACGAACAGGATCTTTTATTCTACAAAGGTGCTCCGTTAAGCCCTGAACTTAAGGATATCATCGATCTTAATTACGGCGGTGCATTAGGAGTTAATTCCGTTGAAGAGATTAACGGAATGACGTATGTAAGAACCAATGCATTCTTTGATGTGCTTTATTACCGTGATGATAAGATCTTCTTAAGAAGACAGGTGTTTAACGCTTCGTTTGCAAGAAGAACAGATATCCCGATCGATTACAACTTCTCAATGACTAAGATTCAGTGCCCATCCTGCGGTTCAAGCTTTGATGCGATCAGGAATAAGAACTGCCCATTCTGCGGTCACACATATGAGATTGAATCCAACGATTGGACTCTTACTGAATTCACATTGAAGTAATATACGCAACCAAAGTTAACAGAAATGACCTTTTTATGTCCGCTTTAGTTGGTTGACTGTGATTTGACGCACCCTTACAATGATGTTAATAATAATTGCAAAGGTGGGATATGTATGAGAAAGCACTACTTGGACAACATCAGATGGATGGTGCAGGTGCTCGTAGTCCTGTACCATGTCTGCTTCATGTACAGCAACATTACGATGACTTCGGTCGTCGGCCCTATTACGAAGACGCCGTTCATTCCGGCCGAAGTATTCGAGTATGCAGTCTATCCTTGGTTTATGACTGTCCTGTTTATCGTCGCGGGTATCTCATCGAGACTTTATCTGAATACGCATTCCAATAAAGAATTCATCAGAAGCAGAACGGCGAAGCTCCTTGTGCCTTCCACGATCGGCATTCTGGTATTCGGATATGTTCAGGGCTGGCTCAATACGAGCCTGACAGAGGGCGCAATGGATTCTATGGCGCAGGCCCCTGCCGTAATCCGCTTCCTCATTATGTGCGTTTCGGGAACCAGTGTTCTGTGGTTCCTGCAGGTTCTGTGGGTTCTGTCGCTTCTTCTTGTTCCGGTAAGAAAAATCGACAAAGACCGTCTGTGGAATGTGTGCGGTAAGACACCTTTGGTTGTTCTCATTCTGCTTGCGATCCCTATGTTCGGCGCAGGTCTGATTCTGAATACGCCGGTCATCGCAGTCTACAGATTCGGCCTGTACGGCTTCGCATTCTTCCTCGGATATTTCGTATTCTCTCATGATGAGATCATCGATAAGATCAAGAAGTTCTTCCCGGTATTTGCAGTGCTCGCATTGGCTTCGGGCATCGCATTCACCGTTACCAACTTCGGTGAGAACTACGCCGATGCACCTGTGAACAGAACGGTTTTCTACAGCTTTTGCGCTTACTGGATGAGTGTCACGGTACTGGCTCTCGGTGCGAAGTTCCTCGACTTCCGTAACAGCTTCACGGCGTGGATGAGCAAGAAGGCTTGGGGAATCTACATCTTCCACTACATCGGAATATCGGCATTCGGTTTGTTTGTAGCCAAGGCAGGAATACTTCCCGCATGGTGCGTTTATATACTGACGGCAGTATCGGGCTTCGCGGCAGGTATAATACTTGAAGCGATCATCTCGAGGATACCGTTTATGAGATGGGCGGTACTTGGAATCAGCAAAAGGAAGGTAAAGAAAGATGTTCAGTGACAACCTCGTATCAACACGCAAGCTTCTTCAGATGACGCAGGAGGATCTCGCCGATAAGGTGGGAGTCACCCGTCAGGCCGTAGCCAAGTGGGAGTCGGGAGAGACCGTTCCCGATCTTGAGAAAAGCATGCTCATTGCAGACGCATTCGGGGTAAGCCTGGATGAGCTCGTGAAGCACGAACCTGCAGATAACATGGGGCTCGGCGTGGCACCTCGCGGCAAGCATCTTTTCGGTGTGGTAACGGTGGGTGACAAGGGGCAGATAGTAATCCCTGCCAAAGCGCGAAAGCTCTTTGATATAAAGCCCGGTGACAGTGTGGTGGTTCTGGGTGATGAGGGCACGGGTATCGCCATAATGAAGACCGACGGCTTCCTTAAGATGGCGGACAATATCCGCAAAGGACTTAAGTAAATCTATACGATCAATTAACCGAGGACGCCCTTCTTCGAATTCTTAACGACGGTGGGCTCCTCTTTATCTATATCATCGATGATTACTCTAGGAGTTTATCGTCGGACGCTTCTTTTATAATTTGTCGCAAAACTCTGTTTCTTTACTTTCTCAAAACCGTAAAAGCCTTGATTTGCTTGCTTTTTCACGACGCCCGTTAAATTTTGGCGGAGAAGGAGGGATTCGCATTTCCTCATCTCCAATAAATCTCCAAATCCCTGTAAACCCTTATACTACGGGCCTTGCGAGATATCCCTTATTTCCTTAAGGCTTTGTCAATCTTCATAAGTCTCCTGCATTTTGTCGCAAAATCGTCGCAAATTCATTCTGCTTCTTTGCGATAGTAATCATCAAGAATAGAGATCTCACGACTTTTAAACTCTTGTGAAGCGTCAGTATAAATCCCAAGCGTTATCTTGAAGTCTGTATGACCAAGAATGTCGGCGGTAGCCTTTATATCTGTTCCTGCTTCTCTCATCCTCGTGGCGAATGAATGCCTGAGCATGTGGTTGTGTATGTGAGGGAATACCTCAACGCCATACTTGCTGCCTTCACTTCTGATCTCGTTGTTGATCGCTTCCGTGATCGTCCTTAACCTGTAGTTAAGTCTCTTATGGCTGTGTACTTTCCCTTCGTCATTGAGGAACACGAAGTTCGTAAACCCATCAATGTCAGATATACATTTTACTCCAAAAGCTTCCTGACGCTCTTTCTCCATGAAGATCGCTTCTTTTACTCTTGGGAGCATGGGGACGGTACGGATACTGGTCTTAGTCTTGGGCGGGTTCATCGCGTATGTGCTGCCCTTGTCCTTGCCTACATCGTAGTACTCAAGGGAGTGGCAAACATGGATCTCGTTCCTTTCAAAATCTATGTCTTCCCACTGAAGCCCGATGACTTCCCCGACTCTCATCCCTGTCCATAACATCACGGTGAATACAGGATACCATCTGTTATAGCGACCGGGCCTGCTCAGGAACTCTTCGAAAAGCCTTTGCTCATTAAAGGTTAAGGCTCCGACTTGTTTTATCTCGTCGGCGTGTTCTCTCTGAAGCTCCTTCATAGCCCCACGACAGGGATTTGCTCTCAACACTCCGTCTTTGACCGCTACCTCAAGTATCATGCTAAGAATGAGATTAATCTTTCCTATAGTGTTGATACCCAAGCCCTTTTCTTTAGCCAGGCTCTTGAGGAACAGTACTATCCGACTGTAGTTAACATGTCGAAGCTTTGTCTTTCCGAACTCTCCTTCGATATAACGCTCGTATGGTCTTGTGTAAGACCTGAACGTCGAATCACGGACACCGCTCTTAAGTTCCTTCCACAGTTCGTAGTAAGAATTGATCGTGACATCAAGCTTGTCGTAGTTAATTCCGTCAAGGATATCTCTTGTGATCTCGGCTTCCTTCTGTCGTAACTCAGGAAGCGTCTTGGCACTTACGGAATGTCTCTTGCCGTTCTTGTCCGTCCACTTATACTCAAAAGTATTACTGGACCTCTGATACTCTCCCTTCTTAAGTTTGATCTTGCCTTTAGCGTATCTTTTATCTTGCATATATGAATACCTCCTGGTAATGCAGTAAAAGATGCGTCCAAGCTCATTATAAACCCGGACGCATCTCTTTACGGTCCCTTAATTCGTACTGTTCTTCTATACCGAGTACGAGTTGTAAAGGTATTCTTCGAAGAGCTTACGCTTGATGAGTCTCTTACTGCCGTTCCATATCACGAAAGGGCAGTGATCGTCGTTGGTAAGATTGCGGAGCTTGTTGATACCGATATTGAAGTAACCGGCTGCTTCCTCCAGTGTGAGAAGAGACTTCTCTGCTATCGAGATTTCTCGCTTCATTTTCATTACCTCCTTGTTGTATTTGCCTTGTGGGCATGTAACGGAGAAAGCAACTTCTGTGCGCACATTTTGTGTGTCCCATGGTATAGCAAGCAACGCATTTGTACGCACAAATGCCGAATGCTTGTTAGGGGACGGCCCCTAATACCCCGAAAGGATTCCGGCTGAAAGCCATCAGGTTCGTACCAGCCACCCGATTGCCTGATGGTTTATGCAGTTGTCAATGTTCACGAAGGGCTTCTGAAGAACTCCCTTCACTAACTAGGAATGGGAGCACAAGTTTTTGGGGTGGCATTTTCATAAATCTGTAAATAACCCTTCACCTATATCGACAAAGGGACCTGTTTTGATGGCGTGTCGTTATGCACAAAAATGAAAAGCGCCTCATGCGAATGAGGCGAAATCGTCCAGCTCTTATGCTCATCACCAATTAATATGTGATGATATAATGATTGCGATGGAGGATAGAATAACAAATGATAGTAAACGACATTGATAAAGACGGATTACTGTTTATTCCAAGTGTTAGCAACAGCAATTATGAGGATGAATCGGATAGTTTCTTCAAAAAGCTTTTCGCAAAGAAAAAACATATCGAGGAATCCTTCTTTGAGAGTCGTATTAAAGAATTCGGTTATGATACTCTTTACGACGAATTATCTGACCATCCTTTGGTGTATTGGGTGGAAGGTACGCCTAGAGAAACGATGGTTATCCTCACGAACCAATTTCTAATGCTTCCTGATAAAGAGATATTTGCTCTTGATAAGATAAGCAAGTATGCCATGTATAACATATACGATGCACCGTTTGCCCAGTACGCTATAGACAGGAAAGATTATCCCTATGATCCACTGTATGTAAGCGAGTACGAAGGAGAAGAATCGTTTGAACTGGACAGGTTCAAGGTTCAGTTTGTTATTGTTGATGTTTACGGATTGCGATATGAATATGAGTTCCTCATGGAAACGAAGGATAGAAGGAACTTTCACGATGCGTTTGTCAGCAGATGTAAGGGCATTGACTTCACCAGTAATGCTGTCCTAGAGGGAACTTTTGAAGACGATTATCTGATAACTGAAAGGATCTGACATGGTTGGACGGATTACTCCGGATAAAATATCACAAATCTTAAGAGCGCCTTTCATTGACGAGAACGGTAAAAAAGAAAAGATGTCCCTTACCTGGCGTTATAGTTTTCTTGCTGTCGGCGGCATGACGCTTCTAACTGTATTACTTATGGTATTAAGCATTATAGATAAATCGAATGACTGGGCTAGTGGTATAGGCCTTCTAATATTATTAGTGCCAATGAATCTTTTTCTGATACTTAAATATAGGAGAATACGAGTAATATCACCACAAATCTTTAACAAGGCAATTGAGAAATATGGAAGAGAAAATCTTATTTCTCAGCTTACGGATTCTGATACGGAAGCGTTCTTCGTTAGCGAAGACTATTACGAGAATCTAATGATAATTACCTCTGATTTCATTATTTCTGCTAATGATTTTATTTTGGCTTTTGATGACATAAAGATGATTTCCTTTTATCCACATCATCTAAGTGAAGATAGAATAAACAAGGCCACTAAAGACATTTACCGTCAAGTTGCTCTTAAAAATATATATCAGGCAATTATCACTATGAAGAATGGATCACATAAAACCGAGTATATATCAATTAAAAGATCCGATATCAAGACATTCATAAACTCTCTAAGAAGGCATTCCCCGGAAGCAACGTTCAGATGTCCTGATCTTGAAGATCCAGAATATGAATAATCCGTGTATTATCTATCATCTTGCCTACAATCTACAACAGAATCAAGATATACAACGGAATTGTCGACTATAAACAGACACTTATACCATCTGGCAAACACAGCCCGGCGGTACTTGTAAGGATTGTTAAATGATGTATCAATCTGATACTGCAAAGGATTGTCTTCAAGGCGAGTTATTACGTTCTCATATTCTTCTATAAACCGATGTGCAGCCTCAGTGCTGACATTTGATATAAACTCAATATGTCCAAGCAAATGCTCTGCAACATGCCTTGAAACAATTACCTTATATTTAGCCATCAAACGACCGCCTTACCGTCAGCATTGTTATCAATTGCTTCAGCGTCTGATACAATCTTCTTCATATCTTCCAGAAGCTTACGAGCGTCAATACCCTCAATCCCATTTTCTCTTTCCTGGCGGGATATTCTGATATCGGACATTACATTCTGTTCAGTATTAAGAGACAGGTTCAACGGAACCCGTTTCTCGCGGACAATCTGAGTAAGGAACATATTGATCGTACCGTTCATATTCATTCCCAACTGATCCAGGATATCTTCAGCCTGTGCCTTAAGTTCCGGATCAATACGCACACACATATTTATACTCTTAGCCATAGCAATCACCTCTCACAATTATTATATGCAATGTATATGCTATTGTAAACTAGGACATTGCGATATTCAAGCCGTTCAGTCATCCGATGCCATTTGATATAATTAATCTATGGAAGAAAAGCATGATATGACATTGAGAAGAAAGCTTACCTGCCATATTGTGATCAACACAATATTGGTTTTCTTTATTGTCACTACTCCGCTAACTTATTTGTCATATGCTTACCCCGATTATCTCTATTACGATTTCTGGATCACACCACACTTTAATGAATACACTGTTACTCAAGATGTCACTGTAAGTGAGTATTCTCACATGATCAATAACAGAGAACAACACTCCAATAACAATGAGCCTTTGTTCATCAGCGAAGGCTCAACCGTTACAGGCTACTATTCTTCCGAAGGTGTATTCATCGCTACCTATAATTGCGGGCAGCATGATTCATATGAATTTGAACTAAACGGCGACGTTGTCACCACCAGCGACGGATCCGCAGACATAAGCTTAGAAGCATATGAACACAACCAAATCATTGCTCAGAGAAATGAAAGATATTCAGGCTTCTTAAAAACCTTGAATGAGTATGCGTTTATTCCTTTTTTGGCAGGCAGTTTATTTGCTGCTGTTTTCTTCTTCACCGACTTCCTGGTATTGCAAAAGAAAAGCAAACAGAACCCGCCCATTCGAAATCCCTATAGAACATTCATACTGGTCAATTCAATTCTTACAATTGCTTTAATTGTTCTGGGTATATTTCTGCTTTCCAATCCGACTTTCTTCTTATAACAAAACTTAATACGAGAACAACTATGCCCATTATAAATCATCTGGGAAGAGGCAAAAAGAAACGGTCAGGAATCGCTTCCTGACCGTGTTTGGGCGCATCTTTTGCAAAATTGTCGCAAATCTGTCGCAAATTCTATTCTTGTGTCTTGTTCAAAACCGCAGAAGTCATGAATTTACTGACTTTTCGCAACGCCCGTTTTCAAATTTGGCGGAGAAGGAGGGATTCGAACCCTCGAAACCCTTTTGGGGTTTACACGATTTCCAGTCGTGCGCCCTCGACCAGGCTAGGCGACTTCTCCATAATCTTATAGGTGGTTCGAAAGCCATTTGGCTCAAACGCTTGATAATTGTACTTGCTTTGTTCTTCTTTGTCAATTGTTATGGGCTCTGTGCTATAATCAAGCCCGAATGTGAGGTTTTTTACATGAAGATCAGGAAACTTCTTGCGGTTATAGCCGCGATTATGACGTTGGTAATAGGCTTTTCGAGCTGCGCATTGATTGGGGAGAGTGCTGCTACAGAGGCATATGTTCCCGAATACGGCGAAGTTACGGAGCTTATTAAGGTATACGAGGATTCATACAGGAGCTATGTTCAGAACGGTGAGGGCGGTGTTACTGCCGTCTCTTGTTCGAGTTACACACCGCTCGGAGCACCGTGCAATGCTACTTACACACTGACTGAAGGTAATGAGTTCGAGTCCTGCTCACTGGCAGTTCAGCGTGAGTTCGAGCAGCATGACGAGTACTTTAACGTTTGTCCGGAATTCATGATGTTCGTAAGGTCTTACATCGATCCGGCAGGTACGATCGTTATCAATAAGTACATAAGCACATCTTCCGGTGTTTATTACGTTAATGAAGAGACTTCTACTTTAGATCTTATCGAGGATGTTGAGGCTCTTGACTGCTTTGTTACCTTCGATCAGGTAAGAAGAGCTTACGGCACCGAACAGGATGCTTCGGAGACACAAACCGGCGCATGAGTTTCAAACAAGGTTTTAATTATGGACTTGCTATTGGATTAGGATACCTTTCGGTATCCTTCTCTTTTGGTATCATGGCCGTCAACAGCGGCCTTACCTGGTGGCAGACAGTCCTTATATCCATAGCGAATTTAACTTCTGCAGGACAGGTTGCAGGTGTAGGCATAATGGCGGCTTCGGGCGGACTCGTCGAGATGGCGGTAGCTCAGCTCATCATTAATCTTCGCTATTCACTTATGGCGATATCTTTGTCGCAGAAGACGGATTCTTCGATGACGCTTCCTGCAAGACTTGTCGATTCGTTCTTCATTACGGATGAAATATTCGGTGTTGCAAGCGCCCAGAAGAGTGTGGGATTTAAGTGTATGACCGGGCTTGCCGTGTTGCCTGTTGCGGGGTGGACTCTAGGTACGCTTCTCGGAGCTCTTCTTGGAAATGTGCTGCCGTCTATCGTTACTTCAAGTCTTTCCATCGGTATCTACGGTATGTTCGTGGCTATTGTTCTTCCTGTATGTAAGAAGTCGAAGGTTATCACGATCATCAGCGTTTTGTCTGTCATGATGTCCGTGGTGTTCCGTTATGTTCCTTTATTACATGAGAAAGTTGCATCGGGATTCGCGATTATTATCTGTGCTGTTATCTCAGCCCTAATCGGAGTGTTCATTACATCCGATGAGGAAGGGGAGAAGGAGGCTGTTAATGGATAACAAAGCATTCTTCACCTTGCTTCTTGTCATGGGAGTCACGACTTATCTTGTGCGCATGATCCCATTCGTGCTCTTCCGTAAGAAGATTGAGAATAAGAAGGTCAAGGCTTTCTTCGACTACATCCCGTATACGGTTCTGTCAGCTATGACTTTCCCTGAGATACTTTATTCGACTGATTCAATAATATCTGCAGCGGCGGGTGCCGTAACGGCGATCATACTGTCGTATAAGGGTAAGAATCTGCTCGTAGTTGCCATAGGAACCTGCCTTGCAGCTTTCCTGGTAAGCCTTGCCGAGATGTGGCTTAAGTTCTGATTAATGCAAATAAAGAAGCCGGAGATCACTCTCCGGCTTCTTGTTATTCGCTTAGTAAACTTATCAGTTCTTATGCGGCATGTACCTGTAAAGGATCATTGCCGTTGAAGAAACAGGCATTGACTGGAGCATGATCTTTCCGGGACCTGTGAGAGTTGTATTGAAGAGACCCTCGCCGCCGAAGAGAACGTTCTTAACACCCTTAACCATCTCAATTTCGAGGTTAACTGTGCTGTCCATCATTACTGTGTAACCTGTGTCAACAACCATCTTCTGTCCGGGCTGGAGATCATACTCGATTGCTGTACCGTCAACCTCGAGGAAGACAATACCTGTACCGGTGAATCTCTGCATGAGGAAGCCCTCACCGCCGAAGAAACCGCCGCCGATGTTCTTCTGAACACCAACAGACTGCTCGATGTTACCGAAGGAAGCGAGGAAAGCACCCTTCTGTGCAAGGAAGGAGTTACCATTGAGCTCGATAGCCTTGATTGAACCGGGGAAGGAAGATGCAAATGCGATCTCGCCTGCCTGCTCAGCTGTGTATGTATTGATCATTGCGCTCTCGCCTGTAACCATTCTGCCAAACATCTTGCCGATGCCGCCGCCTGTGGATGTGGACATCTTGATTCCTGCAGACATCCAGCTCATTGAACCGGACTCACAGTTAACGGATTCACCCTGGTTAAGACTGATGATTACTACGGGCAAGCTGCCGCCTTCGATTCTGTAATTCATAGGTACCTCCTAAGATTGTAAAGATTAATTAAGTTTAACACATATCGTTGTGAATGTGTTAATTCTTCATATTTAATAAAATATTAAAATTTCGCTCTAATCATCGTGCTAAAATCGCATTATGGATGACTATCAGCTCGAACAATTAGGCTATAAACTGGTATGGGCGGACGAATTCGACGGTCCTGAGTTGGACCGCGACAGCTGGAATGTCGAAGAGCACCCTTCCAATTGGATCAACGAGGAGCTTCAGGCTTACGTTGATGATGGTAAGCATGTATTTGTAAAAGACGGTCATCTTGTCATCAAGCCCGAGCGTATTTATGCTCCGGATAAATCTGCAACCTATAAGTCCGGCCGTGTATGCACGGAAGGCAAAGTTGATTTCACTTACGGTTATGTAGAGATCAAAGCAAAGACAGCAAGCGGCAAGGGCTTTCTTTCCAACATAAGGCTTTTGTCTTCCGGCAATCCCTATGGCAACTGGCCGAAGTCCGGTTCTATCGACATGATGTCAGCTGACGGACAGTATCCTGAGAGGGGAAGTGCGATCATGCATTTCGGTGAGCCTTCTGAGGAGAGAAGCGGAAGCATCGGAAACGGCTACACGGATTTCTCCCGTGACTATCACATATATGCGTGTGAGTGGGTCCCCGGCAAGTTTACATTCTATGTTGACGGTCAAGTTGTATTAACGAATTCATTCTGGTTCTCGAGTAAGGGTGACGGTACTGAGAGAATGTATCCCGCACCTTTTGACCGCGATTTTAATATCGAGTTTGATGTGTCGATCGGAGGCGACTGGGTAAGTGCTCCCGACCGTGCGACTTCGTTCGAGGAAGAGTCTGAGTTCTGGGTTGATTATGTAAGGCTCTACCGTAAGGATGAATATGATCCCAATGTCGCGAAGCCTGACATCTCCAAACGATTTAAGGAGCCTGATGAAACAGGTAATCTCATAAGTGACGATTCGCGTGACTGGCGCTTCTTTAAGGTCTGCGGAGGCGAGGGTTCCTGCGATACTGACGGCTCCGAGTTTTGCATCGACATCATAAGCGTCGGTGACAAGGAGCACTCCATTCAGCTTTATCAGTCTGATCTACCTCTTAGGAAAGGAAGATTCTACAGACTGTCCTTTGATGCAATGGCTTATGAGAAGCGTACCTTCAAGGCTGCAGTAACAGCTCCGGACATTCACTGGAAGAGGTACCTTAACGATACTGATATCGAAGTTGCCGAGACATGGCAGACACATATCCTGCCTTTCGAAATGACGGAAGATGATGACGATAACGGAAGAGTAGAGTTCAACCTCGGTAATACTGCTTCTTCTGCTACGGTCAAGATTAAGAACATAAGGTTCGAAGAAATCGAACCTCCTAAGCAGATACGTAAGGGAATCGCTGTATGCGGTGCATGGGAGGATGCCGAGAACTATAACCTGTTCATAAGATCCATTCTCACACCGAGACTTCGTGAGGACTATGTTGTAATGGGCTTCACATTCGGTCTTGCAGAGACGGGTGTAATTGATGAGAAGGTCGGTGAGAAGTTCGTAGAGTTTATCGACGAGTTTGAGCTTTCTGCGATCTTTATCTTCGCAGAGATGATCAAGGCTGATGATCTTCTCGATAAGCTTATCGACATCGGTAACAGAAAGAATATCCCCGTTGTATTCCTTGAGCATCAGCACAAGGGCGTGATCAATGCAGTGCTCGATTATGCCGGCGGATTCGAGAAGATGGTTAAGCACGTGCTTGATGTGCATAAGTGCAGAAGCGTTAAGTTCTTCGCAGGATTCCCGGATAATCCTTTCTCCATCGAGCGTGAGAATATCTACAGAAGACTCATGCTCTCACATAGGCTTAAAGTCGATAAGGATGACATCCTTTACGGCGGATTCTGGGATGCAACGACGCAGCGTGAGCTTAATGAGAGACTTGATGCCGGAATGGAACTTCCCGAGGCGTTCATATGTGCAAATGATTCTATGGCAATCGGTGTATGCGATTGTCTTAAGAGCCGCGGAATCAGGGTGCCCGAGGATGTAATCGTAACCGGATTCGACGGTATCTGGCACGGCCGATTCCACTTCCCGGCAATCACCACGGCAGAACCTGATTATGCTTCGCTTTCTGACTGGATCCTCGACATCATTGAGGGGAAGGCTGAATGGAAGTCAGGTGAGACCACTAAGAGGAATATCGGTTACAACGAGATAATCGAGAACTCCTGCGGATGTGAACCGGGTGAGGCTTCTAAGTGGGGTCAGATCGTTAATATCGTTGCAGACGATAACCAGGACTATTTCAGACATAACCTTGAGATGGGTAAGTTCGTAACATGGACGCTCAGTATGGACGACGTCGATGAGGCGACCATGTCTCTTAACCGTTATCTGTGGCTTTGGAAAGATCCTTACTACTTCATAGGTCTTACGCACGGATATAACAAGAGTTGCGTTCATGCTCTTCTGCATGGCGATAAGCAGGATCTTAAGTTTAAGGAGAAATACTATAACCTCACATCGCCGCTTCCCGAGTGGAATGATCTTCTTGCTAAGGGCAGCGGAACAGATGCTCTCATGTTCAGGCAGCTTCGTACCGTCGGATATGAATACGGTTATATGTGCTGCGGTTCTGAGAAGATGACCCTTCGTGAGCAGCAAAGATTCGAGGAGTTCGGACTCTTTGTTTCTGCGATGGTCAGCTCAGTCATAGATAAGACTAAGCTCGTTGAAGCCAACAGAGCCATCAGCAGACTTAATGAGAGAGATTATCTTACTAACCTTTACAACCGAAGAGGCTTCTTCAGATGCGTTGAGGAACTTATTAATGATCCTCGTAACAGAGGAAGGATATTCTCTTTGTTCTCCGTTGATATGGACGGCCTTAAGTACATTAATGACCACTACGGACATCAGGAAGGAGATAATGCCATCATTATCCTTTCCAAGGCTCTTCTCGCTTATACGGGAGATCGAGGTGTCTGCGCAAGATACGGCGGTGACGAGTTTGCCATGGCAATCGTAGGTGACACTAATATCGCTGACGACTACATCGATATCCGCGCAAGGATTCACGGACATGCGATGAGAGATCCTATCGTAAGAGAACTCGATTACAGCATTAACGCAAGTATTGGTATCGCCGAGAGTGTCATAACTGGCGATGTCGATATTGAAGAACTCATAAAAATCGCCGACATGCGTATGTACGAAGATAAGCAGGCGCGTAAAGGAAGTAACGAGATCAGATGAGTGTTGGTTCGAGACGCCCGGACAGGCCGGGTGAAGAAAGGATAATCAGGCTCATCAAGAATCCCCGTACGGGCATTCTTCGTATTGTGTTCAGCCGCTTTATGCTCATCTCTACGATGATCCTTTTGCAGCTTATCATTCTGGTAATGCTGTATCTTGTCTTCGAAGAATACGTCGCGAACCTGAATGTGTTGATGATCATATTCTCCATCATCATGATCATCTACCTTTATAACTCCGAGATGGATTCTACGGCTAAGCTTACCTGGAT
>CAMJGB010000009.1 GCA_946405115.1 uncultured Clostridia bacterium
GAGGCGCAGAACCCTACTCTTAAAATGTCTTCGGGTATGCGTGTATTGTTATGTTTTAAACCTTTGGGACGGCGAAAGACATGTATGGTCATATGCCGGCCCGTTGCGAATGACGCGCGGCGATACACTCTCGAGAATTCATAATTGAATCTTAAGGGTAAAGCCTTCAAAAAACGCCTCTTTCACAATAACGAAAAAGGACCACAGCCGTGATCCTTACGCTGCAAGCTTCTTTCTGCCCTTAAGTCTTCTTCTCTTAAGAACGTCGCGTCCGTCACGAGTAGCCATTCTTGCACGGAAACCGTGAACCTTAGCTCTCTGCCTCTTCTTAGGCTGATATGTCATCTTCATACCGCTAATTCCTCCATATCTTTATTATGCATACGCATACTTTCGCATAAATAGCCTAACGATTATAAACGCGGTTCGTGATAGTGTCAACCTTAAGAAATCATCACAACAGAGGGTCGATAGTATTGCTTACCCAGTTTGCTACGCTCTGGAATCCGTAAGCGGGATACTCGCTCAAGGAATCAGATGTCATACCGATCCTGTAAGTTTCAGGATCAGCGAAGTCAAAAGCCCAGCAGATCTCATCGCCACAATTGGCATCTTCGAAGTAAACATCGTTAGTTCCGTCAGTAAAGACGATAACCGCATGACCGAAGTTATCGGCATTCAACAATCCATAGTACTCATAAGAGTTAGAATCCTGATAGTAGATGGCTGAATCAGGAACAAAACCGTCATCGCTCATCTCAAAAGACAATGTTGCAAGATATGAAAGAGTGTAACGGAGCTGGGAACGAGTAAGACCCATGTTCTCGTATTCTTCAGGAGATATGAACTCCATGGAAACAAGTCTTCTGAAGATATCTCTGTTAAAGTGAACCTCAGTACCGTAGCGATCCGGGAATACCATCTCCTCTTCAAGCACATCGCAGATCTCGTCAAAGTCAGTATCGAAGAACTCAAAATCATCCGGGATACCGTCTGTATATGTAATCGTTATAGTGGAATAATCATCAGACACTTCATAGTCGTTCCAGTCGCTTGAGACAGATCTGACATCATCATCAGAAGCAGATGAACGTCTTGATGTACGTCCGCCGTTCTCATCCATCTCATCAAGCTCGCTTTGTAAAGCCTCAAGGAACTCTTCGTAGTCACCGTCTTCAGCAGCATCCCATGCAGCCGAGATAGCAGCCCAGCTTACAATAAGAGAGAATGCGATGAAGAGAGTAAGAAGCCCATTAATGATAAGTCCTGCAATGGCAAGGCCCATTCCCTTCTTCTCCTTCTTGGAAGCGGCAATCAAGCCTGCGATGGAGAAGATAAGACCGATGACAGCCGTTAATCCGCAGCAGAAAATGGAAATAAGTGAGATGACAAATCCCGTTACTGCCAATGCGCTGACAGTTCTGTTATCCGTGTTATACGACGTGTTGTAAGAATTTACGGGCTGATCATATGTATATCCGCCGTTATCGGGTGTGCTTACATAATGAGGAGCAGGCTCGCTTACGATCTCAGGTAAAGCCGCACCGCAATTCGAGCAAAACTTAGTGTTGTCCGGATTCAGACTTCCGCAGTGATCACAATTTCTCATAGAATATACCCTTCCCTTTTCCATGAATATACATAGATAATAACACACCCCGCTTCTTACGAAACGGGGTGCAGCTTATTCTTTTAGAAGTAGGTTATTACAGATTATGCCTGTTCATACTTAGCGAAGATCTGATCTGCGATACGAGATGAATCAGCGAGTCTTCCGAAGTTAGCTCTCTCTGTGGAAGCCTGAGCCTTCTCGAACTGCTCCTTGAGAGCCTCGGGATCTGTCTCACCTTCCTTTGAAGCCTTGATGGCACTGCCGATAAGGTTAGCCATATCAACGCCTGCCTGAAGCTGAGCCTTCTCGTTCTTGCTCATAGACCAGAAACGGCTTCTGTCATCATCTACGCCGTAGATGTACTTTGCAGTATGCTCGATGAATCCGCTCTGCTGATACTTCTCATCCTTGGAGAAGCAAAGCTTAATCTCCTGATGGATGTAAGGGTGCGGATGGGGATTGTTGTTAATGGAATCCTTGTTCATCTTAGATCCGGGCTTATCGGAGACAAGGTGGATCTTAACGCCGAACTCCTTGAATGCCTCAGGCTTGTCCTGAGTAGCAGGAGTCTTATCAACATAGTATTCCATGTAATCAACTTCATCGAATCTGATTACTTCCGTGTAGTTCTTATGCTTATGATCAGTCTTATGTCTGATGATAAACATTCCATGCTCCATGTAGCAGATAACGCCGTCAGCATCGAGCTTTAATCCGGGATAATATATGACCTTGGGGCCAGTCAGCGGCTTAAGTTCTTCCTCATAGACTTTGTTACGAAGCTCCATGAACTTCATGTGAGCCTGAACTTCTTCCTTATCCATCTCGGAAAGGCGTACGTAAAGGCTGCAGTTACGGGCACATGTGTCACACACATATTCCTTATTCTTAATCTTCGTTCTGCTCATGGGGCCGCACTCGGCACCGCAGATACAGCATGTCTGCTTACCGAAAAGATTAGAGAAAAATCCCATAATAACCTCCGATTATTCTTCTGTTATCAGCTGAGCTCAACTGTACATGTGGACTCAGCAAGGATTGAACCGTCAAGTCCGTACATTACGCATGTGTACTCACCGGGAACAAGATAACCATCATCAGTAACTGCTGCAGAGCTGTCATAGTACTGGCTGTAGTAAGCCTCGATCCAATAACCCTGATCCTCGCAGATGTCACTTGTGAATACGAGCTCATCGTCAAGATAGATCTCATAGTAGAATGTCCAGATAGCTTCCTGACCTTCAGATGTAGGGATGATATCAAGCTCGATGGAGTCATCGTCTACGTAAACATCATCGTGATCTGTCCAGTACCACTCAACGCTTTCTACCATGCTTGCATCACCTGCTGCATACTCAACAGTCTCAACAGTACATGTGGAATCAGCAAGAACGATGCCGTTCAAATCGTACATGATACATCTGTACTCACCGGGGATGAGGTTGCCGTTCTCGTCTACAACAGCTGCAGGATCATAATCAGGACCATAGTAAGCCTCGATCCAGTAACCCATGTCAGACCACTCATCACTTGTGTAGATGAGCTCACCGTTATAGTAGTACTCATATGTGAAGTCGAACTCTACCTCAGAACCCTCTTCTGTAGGGATGATGTCAAGCTCGATGCGGTCAACGTTTGAGTAAACGCTGTCATCAGAGTAGTACCAGTAGTACTCAGAGATGTAAGGAGCAAGAGGAGACTCGAATACGAACTCCAAAGCTGTGCCGTAGAACTCATAGATCTCATAGAGATAGTCGAGGTCTTCGTCATCAACAAGCCATGCCTCGTCCTCAAGAACAAGGTTCAATGTCTTTGTGATGGAGATCTGCTCAGCATCATCAGCACCGAGTGCATCGATGAACTCATCAACGGAACCGCCGTTGCCGTAAACCTCATCATAAACTGACTGGCAGTCTACGAGTGTCCATGTGATGTCAACGCTTCCCTCTGCATTCTTCTTGGAAGATGTAACAGACTCGGAATCGATCTCATAAGTGATAGTACCTGCGATTGTAGCTACCATGTCCTCCCAATCTGAAGGTGTGATAACCTCAGAACCGGATGTGTAAACCTCGATAGCTTCCTCGAGATCAGCACCGTTAAGCATAAGGCCTGCGATATCGCTGACCTTAACACCTGCAACTGCTGATGCGTAATCCTCTGCTGCGTTCAATACGCCTTCATCATCCTTGTCGAACAAAGCACATCCGGCAAGAGAAGAGAGCATAGAGACACAAAGAACTGATGCAATCAATTTCTTCTTCATTGTTTTTCCTCCCGTTTTCTTCTTGAAAGATTTTAAGTGTCAGTATAATTTTATGTTGCTAAGGTTTGTTTGTAATCAGCCAAAAGTCTGATTATTCGAAAAATGCGGTATGCTAAACTCACACTATGGGAAAGATAAGAAATTCGCGCGTTCCTATAACAGTACTTTATATACTGCTATTTATAGCAGGAGGTCTTTCCCGTAATCTTTTCGGTGATCCTGCAAGTTCAAGAGCAGCTTTCATTTACATCGTTACCTTGGCTATCTGGTTCCACGACATAAGGAAGCGTGTCCTCGACGACACCATCACAAGGATCGTAAGTGCCATCTGCGGCTTCTCCTTCTACCTCATGATAACGAGAACCATTAAGTACAGTCTCGTGGCCGAGGTAAATCACTTCGGTAAGCTTGCCTGGTACCTTCCGAGCATAGGCGTAGTGCAGATCGCGACATTACTCTTCCTTCTTGCAGCCGAGATCGGCGAAGGCGACCGCAAGGGTTTCAGGAAGATATACCTCATCGCAGTACCCGGGATCATCATCAACCTTCTCATGATCACTAATGACTTCCATAAGCTTGCTTACCGCTTCATCTCCGACGAGGAATACGAATACGGCTGGCTCTACTACGTTTACCTTGCATGGGTTATAGCACTCTTCGTAGCTTCACTTGTGATCATGTACCGTAAGTGCTCCGTAAACCCGGGACGTAAGTACGTATGGATCCCCTTCTCGGTACTCCTGGGATCATTCATCGCACTCAATTTGATCACAAACGTACTCGACAGAATTACATACACCACTCTATTCAAATACAACTGGTTCGAAGCCTTTGTAATGATGGTAGTAGTCTACATCGAAAGCTCGATCGCCATCGGTCTCATCCCGTCACGCTACGGCTTCGACACTCTCTTCAGGAAGTCTTCGGTAGCAGTCGAGATCGAAGATTCTGAAGGCAACGTTGTACTTAATTCAGCAGCCGAGCTTGGCGACAGCGACAACGAGAACACGATTCGTAAGCATGCAGCCATCCCCGGAGGATACATCTGCTGGAACGACGACATCTCCGACATCAACAAGATTACCGACATCATTCTTAACCGCGAGAAGCAGCTTTCCGAGGAGCTCGATCTCATCTACGCCGAGAAGAGCCTTTACAACAAGGAAGAAGAATACAATCTCAAGGTTGCGATCTACGACGACATCACACACGCCGTCGCACCGCAGGCCAAGCACATCGAAAAGCTTCTTTCCCAAAGCGAACCCAACTTCTCTGAGCTTGTAATCTACGGAGTATTTATAAAGCGTAAAGCTAACCTCATGATCATTTCCGCAGATTCGGATACGATCTCAATAGGCGAGCTTTTCCTCTCGCTTAAGGATGCTCTCGAGTACTTAAAGCTTAGAGGCATCAGCATAGAGCTTTCCGTGAAAGGCACTGAAGAAGACCTTAAAGAAACAGCGCCTTCTTCCATGGTAATAAGCCTTTTCGATGGGTATGAAAGATATGTTGAGGAGAACCTTGCAAGGCTTGATTCCCTCAAGGTAAGCATAGCTCCCGGCAGTAAGCCCCAGCTTCACATAGATGCCGTATGCGGAAAGGAGAAAGAGTCTTATGTCTTATCTTGAGCTCATTCCCGAAGTCCGCTCGATCTACGCGCTTATAAGCATAATTACATTCGTAATCTCGGTTACGGACTTTGTCCGCAACGTAAGCTCGTTCAAAAACAAGTCTTCCGCCGGGATACCGGCAGCAACGGCACTCATTAACCTTGCGCTTTACTACATTTACGGATACTCCGTGGAAACTATCCTGGAAGGACCGCAGCACTTAAGGTACTCCGGGTTCTACGACAACATTTTAAAGATGCCTGCGGCTGCTTTCGGATTGCTGCTTTTCGGTACGCTTGCCGTAGCTTCGGTCTCGTATCATCTGACGTCAATGAAGATAAATTCTTCCATAACGTTAAGGTCTATCCGCGAAGGCTTTAACAGCATCGATACCGGAGTTCTTATGTACAGGGACGGCGGCTTCATACTTCTTGCGAACACCATCATGCAGGATATATCCGTAAGCCTTACGGGCAAACGCGTAACGAACGGCGAAAGCTTCGAAAAGGTTGTATCCTCCCCCGATAACCATATCGTGTTAAGCGACGGTTCCGTATATCTCATCAAGAAGAACTCACTTACCCTCGAAGGCAAAAAGGTAAACGAGCTTACTGCAATAGACGTAACGGAGCAGACCAGACTTCGTAAGGAGATACGTAAGCTCGAGGAGCAAAAGCAGGAATTCAATAAGCGCCTCTCGGATTATGCCAAGAAGGTTGATGAGGTAACGATCAAGAAGGAGATCTTAGATACGAAGATCGATGTTCACGGAGCCTTGGGAAATGCGCTTCTTCTTTCAAAATCTTATCTTAAGAATGACAAGAGTGCACCTGATAAGGAGTCCCTTAAGTCGATGTGGCATAAAGCGATCATCTTCAAGGATACTGATATAACGCAGAAGGAAGACAGCTTCGGCAAGGCTTTATACGAAGCAGCGAAAGTATGCGGCATCACGCTTACAATAGACGGCAAGATTCCTTCTCCCGAGAATGCGCATATCCGTAAGATATTGTCGACTGCGACGCGTGAGGCCATCATCAACGCTTCACATCACGCAGGTGCCGACAAGGTTGATATCGAGATTCTGTCGGAAGGCAACGTTACATGCCTGGTATTTACCAATAACGGAAAGACACCGGATAAGGTAACAGAGGGTGGCGGACTTTCTTCATTAAGGCAACTCGTCGAAGACCAGGGCGGTACGATGAAGGTTATGGCAGTACCGCAGTTCAGGATTATAATTATGGCACCGGAGAAGAAATCATGAACAACATAAAGTACATGTTCCTCGTGCAGATCGATAACGTTTCTGCCGAGACGATAAAAGAAGACATCATTAATACAATAAGCGGAGTAAGCGTCGGTTCACTTGACGACCATATGCTCACCGTCATCTCCCCTGCCGTTAACACGGAGCAGGAAGCTTCCGCTTTCATTGAAAGTCTTGAGAAGATTGCTATCAATCATAAGGATGCCGACATTAAGATCTCGTGTTCGAACATGGACGATCATCTTTCCTCTTCAGCAAATCAGAAGACCAACGTTATGATCGTCGAAGATCAGGAGCTTGTCCGTAAGTATCTCGAGGAAGTCGTAAACGAGGCGTCTGACTTAGAGCTTAAGTATTCCATTTCAAATTCCGATCTTGCCGATCTTTACTGCAAGAACGGAGAGGTGGACCTTATCTTAATGGATGTCTATACGGACTACGGTGCGAACGGACTTGAAGCTTCCGCCAGAATCAAGACGAGCAATCCCGAGATCAAGATAATCATCGTAACTTCAATGCCTGAATTCTCTTACCTTGAGAGAGCAAAAAGCGCCGGCGTGGACAGCTTCATATATAAGGAACTTAACAGTGAATCCATTCTCGACGTTGTAAGAAGAACCATCGCCGGTGAGAACATCTATCCTCTTTCAACGCCCGAAGTAATTCTCGGCAACTGCTCTTCCAAGGATCTTTCTTACAGGGAACTTGAGGTTCTCCGCGAGATCACGACCGGAGACTCGAACGAAGAGATCGCAGAACGCATGCACCTTTCGGTCTCAACGGTAAAGACACATATAACCAACCTTATGCAGAAGACCGGATTTAAGTCCCGAACCGAGCTTGCGATAAAGGCCAGGGAAAGCGGTCTGGTAATTAAATAAGAGCAACAAAAAAGCTGCCGATCGGCAGCTTTCTTATTATTTCTTAAGTGCGATTGCCTGCTTACACTTCTCAGCGATGTCAAATCCTGTGAGACTGTAAGCTGCCATCAATTCCGGAGGTGTACCGGAACGGCCGAATCTGTCGTTAACGCCGACACGGAGCATCGGGCAGGGTGCATTCTCTACGAGAGCCTCGGCAACAGCGCCGCCCAAACCTCCGATGATGGAATGCTCTTCGCATGTTACGATGCAGCCTGTCTCCTTGGATGCCTTAACGATAGCCTCAACGTCGATAGGCTTGATCGTGTGCATATCGAGAAGTCTTGCTGAGATTCCCTCAGCCTCGAGGATTGAATGAGCCTCGATAGCCTGCTCTACCATGTAGCCGCAAGCGATGATCGTAACGTCTGTACCGTCCTTGATCTGCAAAGCCTTACCAACCTTAAAGTCAACGTCATCACCGAACTCACCGTAAACGGAATCAGTAGCGAGACGTGCAAGTCTTACATAGAAAGGACCGTCATTCTCGTAAGCAGCCTTAACTGCAAATCTTGCAGATGCAGCATCTGCAGGGCAAAGAACTGTCATGTTAGGAAGTGATCTCATGATAGCGAGATCCTCGAGGCACTGGTGTGAAGCACCGTCCTCACCTACCGTGATACCTGCGTGTGAAGCGCAGACCTTTACGTTGAGGTTAGGGTAGCATACGGAGTTTCTGATCTGCTCGCATGCTCTCTCTGTAGCAAACATTGCGAAAGAAGATACGAATGCGATCTTGCCGCATGTTGCCATACCTGCTGCGGAAGCTACCATGTTAGCTTCTGCGATACCCATATCGAAGAAACGCTCGGGGAAATCCGCCTTGAATCTTCCTGTGTTTGTGGAACCTGCGAGGTCCGCGTCAAATACTACTACTCTCTCGTCGGAACCGATCTCCTGAAGAGTTCTTCCGTAAGCCTCTCTTGTTGCCATCTTACCCATGGAATCAACCCTCCAACTCTTTGATCTTCGCATCGAGTTCCTCGACTGCGATCAAGTATTTATCTTCCTTAGGTGCACAGCCGTGCCATCCCGGATCATCTGTCATGTAGGATACGCCCTTACCCTTGTGAGTCTTCGCGATTACGAAGAAGGGCTTTCCGGAACCCTTATTAGCCTCGAAAGCAGCAATCGCGTTCTCGATCTCATCAAAGTTATGTCCGTCGATAACTACTGTATTCCATCCGAATGCCTTAACCTTAGCTTCGATATCGCCGAGGCTCATGACATCGTCGACCTTACCGTCGATCTGAAGTCCGTTGTTGTCGAGGAATGCGCAGATATTGTCGAGCTTGTAGTGAGCGGCACTCATGAGAGCCTCCCAAACCTCGCCCTCCTGCATCTCTCCGTCACCGAGGACTGAGAATACGCGGTAAGACTTCTTATCTACCTTACCTGCAAGAGCCATTCCGACTGCTGTCGAGATACCCTGTCCCAAAGAACCTGTGGACATGTCGATACCGGGTGTGATCGCCTTGCAGGGATGTCCCTGAAGGAAAGAACCGATCTTACGAAGATTCTTGATCTCGTTTACATCAAAGAATCCCTTGAGACCCAATGCAGAATAAAGTGCAGGAGCACAGTGTCCCTTGGAGAGGACGAATCTGTCACGATCGGGATCATCGGGGTTAGCAGGATCTACGTTAAGTACCTTGTTATAAAGGTAGCAAATTATATCTGTGCAGGATAAAGATCCGCCCGGATGTCCGCTCTTGGCATTGTAAACGCCTTCGATAACCCATCTTCTCATTCTTGCTGAGAACAGTTCGAGTGTTTTCTTGTCTTCAGGTGTCATGTTTGTCGCCTCTCCTCAAAAATACCGCTTTATTATATATCAGTCCGTAAAAATTCTCTGCACTCTTTTTCCTACGTCGCAGGTAATCTCATAACTAATCGTTCCGAGTGTCTCTGCGAGCTCATCTGCCGATCTGTTCTTGCCGAATATCGTAACGATATCGCCGGGCTTGATGTCACCCTTCATGTCAGTTGCATCGAGCATGCACATATCCATGCAGACATTGCCGATAATGGGAAGTCTCTCTCCGTTTACGATAAGCTCGAAGCCGTTGCTCAAGCGTCTGGACAAGCCGTCTGCATAGCCTACGGAGACCGTTGCAACCTTAGTAGGTCTTTCAGCCTTAAAGTGTCTGCCGTAGCTTACCGTTGTTCCCACGGGGATCGTCTTAACGTGAACGACCTTGGCATACCAGGTCATTACCGGAGTAAGATTGATCTTCGTATATGCCTCGGGACATCCTGCGGGAGTAAATCCGTACAGGATAAGTCCTGCGCGGACCATATCCATGTGCATATCGGGGAATCTTAAGATTCCAGCGCTGTTGCAGATATGTCTCTTCTGGAAATTAACTCCGCGCTCCTTCAAAGCCTCCACAGTTCTCGTGAAAGCCTCGTACTGCTTCATTGTGTACTCGTCATCGTTGGTATCTGCCACTGCAAAGTGTGAGAACACTCCGTAAGGATTGATGCCGGGAAGATTGCAGATCTCGGCAATCTCATCGAGAGCAGAACCGTCTGTAGGGAAACCGATTCTTCCCATGCCCGTATCAAGCTTAATGTGAATATCGCATACTCTTCCCTGTCTTACGGCTTCGTTAGAAAGTGCGATCGCAGATTCCCTGTCGTAGATGCAAAGGTCAATGCTGTAAAGAACAGCATCCTCGAAGCTGCTGATGTCAGTGCCTCCGAGGATGAGAAGTCTTGATGTTATTCCGCTCTGTCTTAAGTGAACGGCTTCACCGATGGTAGCAATACAAAGACCGTCTGCTCCGTTATCGAGCAAAGTCTTGGCAACCTCGTATGCGCCATGGCCGTAAGCGTCTGCCTTAACGACTGCCATGATGTCTGCATCGGGGCTTGTGATACGTCTTATCTCTTCAATATTGGACTTAAGGGCAGACTTGTCTATCTCTACACAAGTTCTGTCAAAGAAAACACCGTCTTCGATTATGCCCATAATTTACCATCCTGTTTCCCGGAATGCCTCCGAGAGTTCATCTATTACATCGATCGGGAGCATGCCTCTTACTCCGATCTCGCAAGCTGCGAGAGATCCCGCCTTGCTGTGAAGGTAAACAGCCGAGATTCCTGCGTCGCACGGTTTCATTCCCTGTGCAAGCAATCCCGCAGTAAGGCCTGTAAGAACGTCACCGCTGCCGCCCTTGGCAAGACCGCTGTTGTCACCCTGAATACTATAACATGTCAAGTGCGGTGTAAAAATCATGGTTTTATTATTTTTAAGAATAAGAAGACAGCTATTATCCACTGCAAACTTTGCACAGATTTCATAATTTACTTCTTCTCTAAGAAGTCTTCTCATCTCTCCCACATGCGGAGTTATCACGGCAGGAAGAAGTCCACGCTCCTTACGGGAAGCAAGAACGGGCAAAAGTTCCTCTTTATACTTCGCGATTATATTAAGTGCTCCCGCATCTACTACAAGCGCCTTCGCATTAAGAAGGAACTCCTCCACCAAAGCCTTCGACCTCGGATCGGACTCATCAAGTCCGGGACCTATGGCAACGGCAGAAGCTTTCTTCATGAGAGAGTTTGCTTTTCGAAGTGTGTCGGCGACATCCTCCTCCCACGCTGCCGTAAGCGCGCAGGGGCAGTTCGCCTTAAGGGGCAGGAGCGCGTCGTCCGTCGAAAAGGCGGTAACGAGGCCCGCGCCGCTTCTTAGTGCCGTTTCTGTGGCAAGAATTAAAGCTCCCGTCATGTACTTGGAGCCTGCGCAGATAAGAACATGACCGAAGTCGTTCTTGTGCGCATCGCCGGGTCTGACGGGAGCCTTGCTTTCAACAAGTTCTGCTGTTATGGGAGTGCAGTCGCTCATATCTCCTCCAGGTCGAGCTTAGTCTTCTTCTCAACGTTAAGAAGAGACAGATCGAACGGTGTTTCCTGGTAAACGTAGTAGTTAAGCCAATTCGTGAACAACAATGTGGCCGAAGCCCTCCAAAGCATTACAGGTGTCTTCGAAGGATCGTCATCGGGGTAGTAGTTTACCGGGATCTTGATCGGACGGCCGAGACCGACGTCGCGCTTGTACTCGGAATCAAGAGTAAAACGATCGTACTCGGAGTGGCCCGTAACGAAGAACTGTCTTCCCTTACGGTCTGATACCGCATACACGCCGCTCTCGGGAGACTCGGAGAGAATACGAAGGTCGTAAATCTTGACTATATCTTCTCTTCTAAGCTCCGTGTGTCGGGAATGAGGCACGAAGAAAACATCGTTGAAGCCCCTGAAGAGCTTAACGGGCTTGGACCATGTCATCGAATGCTCGAATACGCCGAAGCACTTCTCGGGAAGATCATACTTCGGAACGCCGTAATGGTAGTAAAGGCCTGCCATTGCGCCCCAGCAGATATGCATTGTGGAATAAACGTGTGTCTTGCTCCACTCCATTATGCTTACGAGCTCATCCCAGTAATCGACTTCCTCATAAGGCATCTGCTCTACAGGTGCGCCCGTGATGATCATGCCGTCGTAAACACGGTCCTTAATCTCTTCAAAGGTCTCGTAGAACTTAAACAGATGCTCCTTGCTCGTATGCTTGGACTCGTGAGTCGAGATACGAAGAAGGTCGATATCGATCTGGATAGGTGTGTTGGACAAGGCACGGAGTATCTGTGTCTCCGTTGTCTCCTTGTCAGGCATCAGGTTCAGGATAACGATCCTGATAGGTCTTATATCCTGCGACAGGGCGCGGTTCTCCTCCATAACGAAGATTCCCTCGCTCTCGAGGATATGCCTTGCCGGCAGATTATCTGATATTCTTATGGGCATTTAACATGCCTCCTTACATCGAAATAAATTCATTAAGTATTGATTCCGCAGGGACTCTTGAAGGGTCTACAGAGGGAATCTTCTTGAGGTGTCTTACGAGCTTGTCAGCCCAGGCCAAAGCTGCTGAAAGATCTGCGAAGTCTTTGCCTGACTCGGACTTATCCATGAAGATATTGGGGGGAAGGACTCCCTTCTCTACCTGTGCATAAGCTTCCCTGATGTCAGCTAGTGCAAGAGGCGCGATTATGAGGCTCTCGTAGGGCAGGAACGAATTAACATGATAATCCGCTGCCGACAGGTAGTCCGTATAGTACTTATCCTCAGAGTTCGCGATCATCGGCCAGTAGTCGATGGTGCATATAGCATGTGCAGCTCTGTGTCTCTTGTCTCTTACGATCCTTCGAAGAAGCCTTATCTCCTGACTGTCCATGAGTTTCCTGTCAGAGAAGACATTGCCGTACGGCATGATGAAGACCTTCAAGATCTCATTGTCAAAATCGCCCGAGATCCTCTTGTTAAGTCCGTGAAGACCCTCTACTACGAGGACGCCGTCATCAGGAAGCGTGATTGCCTCAGAAGCATCTCTTTCCTTCTGGACTCTGTCCTGGAAATCGAAGAAAGGCGGAATGACTGTCTTTCCTTCAATGATGTCATGGATATCCTTGTGAGCGCGCTCGACGTCAATCGCATCGATGGTCTCGAAGTCGGGGCGTCCTTCTCTGTCGAAAGTCAGATCATTCAGATAATAGTAATCATCAAGCGAGATGAATGCTGCGGATCTTCCGGACTTTGCAAGACCCTGTGACAAACGCATTGTGAATGTAGTCTTGCCGGATGAAGTGGGACCTGCGACGAAGATAGCCTTACGGCCTCTGTCTTCGTTCATGATATCGACTATCCTGTCGATCTTGGAAATGAATCCTTCTTCGCTTCTTCTGATAAATTCCGGAAGTTTCTTCTCTCCTAGATTCTCTTCAAGTTCTTCTATCGTAACGTTTATCTTTTCTTCGAGAAGTGCCATGCTGCCTCCGCTTATCGCTTATATCTGAAAAACCTTCTTAAGATGAGTCTGTCGATCACAAAATCGTAGAAATACTGAACTGCCTTATATACGAGAACTACGAGGCCCGGGATCACCAAGAATGCACCAAGTACGAGTACAATTACCACTACTACGTGGATTCCGCCCGTAAGAACTCCCATTACAGTCGAGAAACTTCCTCCGCCGGAGGCAAACTTCTCTGTGTATTTCTCCAAAGTGGAATTAAGGAAGTCAATGAGGAAGTCCTTAAGTCCGTTGCTCTGGACCGTAAGTCTCGGCATTATGAGGCTTACGGTAAGACTCATTACAAGATATGCCTTATAAACTTTTACAAATAATATTCCAATCTTGCCCCAAAGGGGCATGCCGTAATACTTAAAGCATACAAAAGGATTTCCTGCGGAAAGCAGGGAAAGCATGATAATGCTGATCGTGCCGAAGCTGCCTACGCCGATAAGCGGTCTTCCGGTCCAATAGAACAAAAAGAGGAAAAGAGTAGTCAGAGCCCCATACAGAAGGAACAATTCGATATGTCTTCTGTTCTCGAAGTCTGTATCACTCCAATATCTTCCAAGAAAAAGACCTTCAGCGTAATCCAAAAGGAAAACCCTCCAAATAAAAAATCCACCTTAGTATTCTAACATACAAAAGGGGGTTAAGTCAGCGGAGCCTGAAGCAACACTCGGTAGTGGCTTCGATTATCTCCTTAAGTTTTGTCCAATTCTTGGGAAAATTCTTTGTGTGGCTCGATACAAGATCGGAACCGTCTTCAAAATTAACACATATACGCCAAGATGAGGGGTTTGCAGTGGGAAGACCGTATTTTGCAAGTTCGCCCTTGTTGTAGCCTTCCATCCATTCGATCATGCCTGTTCCGGGAAGCTTCTCGGTCATAAGCTCGATCTTCGCGGGAGTAAGGGACTTCATGAAGTTGTTATTCCACATGTAACCGTCGTTCCATGAGATGAGCTTGCGCACAAAATCATAGCGAACCTTGTAACCGCCGCCGGTAAAAGAACTTATCTCGACCTCAAGTGAGGTTATTGATCCGTATCTCTTGTCTGCCTTCATTTCCCCTCTTAATCGATCCGTATTCCGAATACTTCGCCCTGAGTAGTTCCGATGACGAGCATATTGCCGAATACAGCCGGTGAAGCCTCGAAAGATACGCCCATTCCGGCCTCGGAGCTTACCTGAATATAGGTAATTCTCTCACCTGTTGAACCGTTAACAAGGTGTATCTGTCCAAAACTGTCAGCAATAATTATATACGCATTACCATCTTCTGTGTAACAAGCCACAGGTGATGAATATGTATAAATATTCATGTCATAATGCCAAACTTCTGTGCCTGTATCCCTATTGTAAGCAACCAAACGATTGCCGCTTGTAAGTCCGTCGGTCATGGAATACGAGAAAATTACGAGGTTTGAGATGTTTCCCATACCGATAATGGGATTTCCGACGCATCCGCCGCTCTGATCAGTCGCGGAAGTCTCGCCGTTATAGGTATAGCAGGACTGGGATGTCTGCCAAACCTCTTCACCCGTAAGGCCGTTGATCTTATAGGTATAAGCGGCTCCGTTGTACTGTCCGCTGCTCTGGTTATCAACCTCTGTACCTATGTAAATATAGGGAATTCCGTTCTCTTCCTGTACTACAGGGGAAAGATCGGAGTCGTCGCCCGTCCTGAATACCCATACCATCTGGAATGTATTAAGGTCGAGACACACAAGATTGCAGTTATTGTCCATGAAGTAGCAGTAATTGCCGTATACGGCAGCAGAACTCTCTACTCCCAGGAATCTTCCCTGCGTATCGTTAAAGATGTACTTATAGCCTGTGCACATAGGGTTAACGGAAACCGTTCCTGCTACGGCATTGTACTGTGTATTAAGCTGGAAACTGTAGATGATTCCGTTCTCGCAGGGCCAGATAAGCGTATCCGTCTCGCCGTCGATGATCGGAGACGAGTCAAATGCGCCCCAGTTCATTCTGTAGGCACCGTCATCAAGACCCTCATAGGAATAGAGCAAAGAGCCGTCGATAAGCGAGAATATGTACATTCCGAAGGTATATTCGTTGTTGTCGTCGCCCTGACCTACATAAAGGAGAGGATAGCCTCTGGGATCCAATGATGCCGTACCCTTAACGGAAGCTCCCACATAGATGGGATCACGTGTCATTGTGCCGTCATCAAGGTCCATAAAGTAGATATATCCGTCCAAAGAAGCATAGATAACCTCAGTAAGATTGGGCTTTGCTGCTGCCGAAGGATAGATATTCATGTGTGAGATCATGTCCGAAGGCCATCTTACGATAAGGGGCTGACCCGTAAGTCTGTAGCCCGTCCACTCGAAAGTCATGTCAGAAGACAGGAGACTGTGGCCGTTCGTGTACTCCCAGCACTGTGTCAATGTATCAACGGCACCGTCATTAGGGGCAAGATAGCCGAAAGATGCCGTATTACGGAAGTTATTGCCTCTGTATGTAAGAACACCCGGGATCTGCGTGTAATAAAGAGGATCACCGAGATTAATGGGGTTAGCGCGTGAATAATCAGTAATGATCTGGGATCCGACTATTACATTCTGCGTAATTCCTCTCATCGAAGGATTAACGCTGTCGTCGATTACCGCTGAAGGATCGATGGAGACTGAAGCTGTCGCGGGATAAAGAATAGGATTCTGGTAATCTGCAAGCGGCGGGACAGGCGTCGGAGTAGCCGTAGACACTGCCACATAGTTGCTAATCATCGCAGCTGAAGAGGGATCCGTCTCAGTGCCGTTCTTCTTCGTATAGTAAACAGCAGCCAGTACGGATGTCAGCACCACTGAGATAATGGTCAGAGTTACCACCAGGACCATCGTGCCGCTCAAGTGATCGTGAGAAGGCTGATGATAGCTGTTATCAGGCTCAATGTACTGATTTTTTAAATCCATAAAGGAAATAATATCACATACTTTCCGCGATTTCGATAAGACGTGTCAGTCTGTGATTCATGCCGGACTTTCCGATGGGCGGATTCATCATGGCTCCGAGCTCCGCTATGGAAGCGCCGGGATTCTTCTGATGCACGACAGCCGCCTCGTATAAGCTTTTCGGGAGCTTCTCCGCTTCAGGGGACGCCATGAGCTTTCCTATAAGCTCTCCCCTTCTTACTGCAGCCTCCGCCTGACGCCCGGTATTGCCGGAATCGCAGTTAACTGCGCGGTTTATGTTGGAGTACACCTCGCGCTCGGTTCGTATGCTCTCGAAGTTAAGCCTTGCCGTGCTCGCCCCTATAAGCCCGAGGAAATCGGACACGGCGTCGCCGTTTCTTATGTAGATTGCGTGAACATCGCCCCTATCGGCTTCCGTGTAAGGAAGGTCGTAACCCGAGAGTATTCCCGTGATAACCTCCGCTGCATCGGGATTTACGGGTCTTAACTCGATTCTGTAAGCTGCCTTGGGATCCGTCACGTAGCCGCAGCTCAGGAAAACGCCCCTTAGAAAGTACCTCGCACCCGACTTCGGGTCCAAAGATATCTTCTCCTGCGACTTTGAAAGCTCGTCCTTACACTTGGCAAGAACCTCCGAAAGCTCCGTTCCTATTGCAGTTCCCGGCATGATAATACCGGAGGCAAGACTCCTTCTGTCCTCCGATTTCTTTACAGGAAGCGCTGCGACTTCCGCCTTTACCGACTTCGAAAAGCTGGGTTCGCTGCCGGAACTCTCAGGGATTTGCCTGCTTTTTTGCTTCATATCTGGGGTCTCTGTCTATATCCCTGTGATGAACAATTGTCCGATAACCTGCTTCCTGCAATATCTTGCTGAGCTGCTCCGCGATAAACACGGATCTGTGGCGTCCGCCCGTGCAGCCGATACCGATATTAAGTCTGCTCTTGCCCTCTCTTATGTAGAAAGGCACCATGAATGTCATTAATTCGCCGAACTTATCAAGGAATTCCCTGGTCTCCTCGAATCCCATGAGGTACTCCTCGATGGGTTCATCCTTACCGCAGAGCATCTGAAGCTTCTCGACCCAGAAAGGATTAGGAAGGAACCTTACGTCAATTACGTCGTCGCAGTCTGAAGGGAGGCCGTACATAAAGCCGAAGGACTGTATGTAAATGGAAATTCCCTGTGATTCGCACTCTTCAAGGACTACACGAAGCTCTTTTCGAAGTGAGGAGAGCGGCATCATTGTAGTGTCAACGACGTTGGTGGCGCGGCCCCTTATGCCGTGGAGCAAATCTCTCTCGGCAGCGATGGCATCAACGAGGCTCATCTCATCCGTAAGGGGGTGCCTTCTTCTTGTCTGGCGGTAACGGCTTACGAGCACGTTGTCGTTAGCCTCAAGGAATACGATTCTGTAGAAGTATCCCAAGTCATCGAGCTTACTCATGGCAGCATCAAAACCTGCAAGATACTCACGGGATCTTACGTCAACTACGATGCAGAGCTTCTCGATTGCAGGAAGGCTTTCCTCGCGCTTACCCGCGAAAGATTCTACGATATCGGGAAGAAATGCCGGAGGAAGATTATCAATACAGAAATAACCGTGATCCTCGAAGTATGCCGCAGCCTGCGATTTTCCCGCACCGCTCATACCGGTCAAAATGATGATATCCATTAATTACTCCTTCTTGCCTCCTAGGAAACGGACTTCGCACTCGAGCTTCACGCCGCTGTCCTCATAGACCTTGTTCTGAACATACTTTATAAGCTTAATGATGTCTTTTGAACCCGCAGTTCCGCCATTGTTTACGACGAAGCCCGAATGCTTGGGGCTGACCTCGGCACCCGAATCATCAAGACTGAAACCCTTAAGACCCGAATCCTGTATAAGCTTGCCCGCGAAGTACCCCTCGGGGCGCTTGAATGTCGATCCGCAGGAAGGAACCGTCAAAGGCTGTGAAGCAGTTCTCTTGTCGCGAAGCTCCTTCACGTAAGCATCGATCGCATCCTTATCCCCCTTCTTAAGTCTCGCACGAAGGGAAGTTACAATCCTTCCGTTATTTACAAAATACGATGTTCTGTAGCCGAACATGTCCTTATTTACTTCGATATCCTTAACTTCGCCCTCCTCGATGAATCGTACCGAGACTGCGATGTCGGATATCTCTCTTCCGTAAGCACCTGCATTCATGAATACGGCGCCTCCGACGCTTCCGGGGATACCGCATGCGAACTCGGCTCCCTCAAGGCCTTCCGAAGCTGCGGTATTGCCGAACTTGGAAAGAAGGCATCCTGCGCCCGCCGTTATGAACATGTACTCACTGTCATTGGTGTCGCTTTCTACCTTGATGTCAGACATGTTGTTTCCGATCTTTATAACAAGACCGTCGAAGCCATCGTCATCAGCGATTACATTGGACCCGTTGCCTAAGATGAACACTTCAAGTGAATTCTTCTTCGCATAATCAAGAAGCTCGAGTATCTCCTCTTCCGATGAAGGCTCTGCAAAATAAGACGCAGGACCCCCGGTCTTCATAGTCGTCAAAGGCTTTAAGACAATGTCTCTTCTTATGATATCTTCTATGGGCATCAGCTTAAGTTGCCTCCCGGGAATACTCTGTT
>CAMJGB010000010.1 GCA_946405115.1 uncultured Clostridia bacterium
AGAAATCAGTCCTTATACTCGTTTTAATGCTGTCCAACTTTAGGGGTTCACTTCAGTGAATGCGGCCCTTATAAATTGCTCAATTATCTAAGCGATCACATTCCGTAGTAGGAACAGATGTTGTGCCACTCCTGAGTTGTTGTGAATATCTGAACAAGATCAGATCTTGATGTTCCGGACTGAAGAACGCCGACCCAGTTGTTGAGTCCCTGTGTGTCAGGTGATCTGTCGAAGAATACCTTGTACAAAGCTGTTACATATTCCTGATCGCTCAGGTTTCTTCCTACGAACTCCTGGCTCTGGAGAATAGTGATGATGACATCGTTAGCTGTTCTCTCGCCGCTGATGATGCTGTTGACCCAGTATGTTCTGCCCGCTTCATCGGAAGGTCTTCCGAGTGCTGCAGTGTAGATTCTGTCAACGAAGAGTCCGAGGATTCTCTGCTGGATCATCTCTGCAGGAAGGTCACGTGTTGTCGCATATGTCCATGCGATTGAGTTAGCCATATCCTGTGAAACGAGGAGCGGGTGTGTTCTGTTGTAAGCTTCAGATCCGATAACGAATTCAGGCTCAGCATTAGGATCAGGCTGTCTGCCATTTACATATGCCTGAGCAACGCTTAATGCAACTCTCATCTCTGCGATTGACTCGTTGTGACCCTCATAACCGCCGTGCATGAGAACATCGTAAGCATGAGCTCTCATTGTCTCGAGATAGATTCTTACATCGTCAGCGAGCTCGCCCTGATGGATTACAAGGAATGCTGATGCTGAGTCGTAATAGTCCAGAAGAACCTGACGTGTATTAGGATCTACTAAGCTGTCGCCCGTAGCCGTATCCGGATTGGGTGCGGGTGCTGCGGCAAATGCCGTCGCCGGTACGATCGCGATCGCCATGGCTGCTGTAAGAACAATGGCAGCGATCTTAGTTCTAAGATGTTTCATGTTGTCTTTCCTCCCTTCAATAATAAGAGGGCCGACCGTAGTCGGCCCTCATTGTTAGACTAATGATAAGTATTAATACTTGGGCTCAAGAAGTCCGTAGTTGCCGTCGTTTCTCTTATATACAACACATACGGAATCTGTGTCGGCATCGAGGTATACGAGGAAGTCGTGTCCTAACATCTCCATCTGGAGGATAGCATCCTCAGATGTCATCGGACGAAGCTCGAATGTCTTACGACGTGTGATCTTAGAATCCTCGGGTGCGCCTGCTTCATAATCGAAGTCAGAACCATTATCTTCTTCGAGATAGCTAGCAATCTGAGGATATTCCTTCTTCTTCTTGAGGAACTTTGTCTTATTACGTCTGATCTGGGATTCGAGCTTATCGATTGCTCTGTCTACTGCTGTAAGTATTTCTTCGTCTCTGGCCTCTGCTCTGTAGATTCTGTTGTCGAGCTTCATTGTGATCTCGACTACCATCTTCTGGCCTTCGGGTCTGATACGAACATTACAAGCTCCTTCATCACCAAAGTACTTGTCGAATTTTCTGAGTTTGTCGGTGATCTTACCCTCGAGTCTCTCACCAATCTTAATGCCGTTGCCCTGTGTAGTGATCTTCATAGAATCACATCCTTCCTATGAGGTTCTAAGGACTTTCATCCTAATTCAATTATAAAGATAAAAATATTAACTAACTGTAAAAGTATCAAAAAACCCGAATATTTCCTCAATTTTAATGTATAATGTAAATGTATAAATTCGAGTTCATCGGAGGTTTTAAATATGGCACTTTTTGATCCCAAGGCAAAGGAAATATCCGGTTACCAGAGATCTATCGACGAGCGTACATCTTCAATCCGTAAGTACTACGATGAGATCGGTAAGCTCTATTATGATCAGTATAAGGATATGAACGTTGATAACACTAAGGATATCAACACACGTTGCGAAGCTATCACAAGACTTAGCAATGAGATCGAGGACTACAAGCTTAAGATCCTCTTCGTAAAGGGCTTGAAGAAGTGTCCTAACTGCGGTACTGAGAACAGCCTTGAGTATGGTTTCTGCTTCAAGTGCGGATCCAAGTTCTCTGAGGATTCTGCTCAGGAGCCGAAGTCTGATTTTGAGAAGGCTGAGGAGCAGCTCGAGGAAGTAGCTGAGGCTGCTGAAGCTGCAGAGGCTGTTGAGGCTGCTGTAGAAGAGAAGGCTGAAGAAGCTGCTGCGGAAGCAGAGAAGAAGGACGAAGAGTAATCTTCCAACTTACTTAAGGATAATAAAAGGCTGTGGATTTCCACAGCCTTTTCTTTTGCAATTAATCAGAGACTTAATACTTCGCAGAACGATTCGAAAAGCCCTGAGTGCGACGTCGCGATGAAGATCCTCTCGCCGATGTGATCTTTAATGTACGACACGACCCGTGCTGCGTTCTCATCATCAAGACCCGTTAGTGGCTCGTCCATGATGAGCACATCAGAAGGGTTAAGACATGCGCGCACGATCTCGACTCGGCGTGCTGTTCCGCCTGAAAGATCGCGAACTTTTTTATGAAGTTCTTCGGCGGGAATTAAGAGGGAAAGTTCCTCTTCAATCTTTGCTGCAGAAAGGCTTCTGTTAGCAAGCTTCACGTTATCAATTGCATTAAGACTTTCAATTAATCTTGTCTCCTGGAATACGGGAGCAAATCGGCATTTATCGTGCGGCATTCCTTCGTACACCACATCACCTTTATCAGGTGTCTCGAGACCTTCGATGATTCTTATGAGCGTGGTCTTACCGATGCCTGACTCACCTTCGATTACTACGGGTGAGCCGGAAACCAATTCATCATTAATCGAATCTAGAACGACCTTGCCGTCGTACGACTTTGATATACCGTTAAGAACTATCTTCATCTCATCACCACCTTCTTTAGAATCAGCGTCATCAGCTTTTCGAAAAGGTAAGCGAGAATGACGGCGCAGAAAGTCCACGCGAAGAGGTCTGCAGTAGCAAGCGAGATCTTGGATAAGTAAAGGCCGCTTCCGATAGATTTTAATGGGCGCCCGATTACTTCAGCTGCGATGCCGCTTTTGAAAGCCATGCCGGAGCTTATGAGGATCGCGCTTTCGATGTGTGACGCGACGGACGGCAGGTAGATGTAGCGGGCTTTGTCAAGGAAGTGGAAACGGAAAAGCGTGCCTGCCTCGATCATCTTGGGGGAAGTTGCATCAAGTCCCGAGAGCACGTTGACGTAGATAAGCGGGAAGACGACGAGTGCGCTTATCACGGTGGAAAGCGAGGATGCGCCGGCCCAGATTATCACGAGGATAACGAAGCTTGCGACGGGGATCGACTTGATGACGGAAACGGGTGGATTAATAAACTCCCGGAATATCCTGAACTTATGTGAAAGACACGCGAATAAGATCGCGAGTATAAGTCCGAGGAAGAATCCGAGAGTTATCTTAAGTACCGTAAAAAGAACTGAGAGCCAGAAATCCGGAGTGCCCCCGAGCCTTATGAGGGCGAGGAGGGCTTCGTAAGGACCCGCAAGCAGTATGGAGTTGTGGACGAGGATGGAAGATACCTGCCACAACAAAAGCCAGAATACTACGATAAGTGCCTTACGTACGGTTTCCTTGCTCAAAACTTTATCCTACGTAGTAGAAATCGTCTGCAGGTAAAGCTCCGCCTACAGACTGAGGGTTAGCGTCGAAGAGAGTTTGGAGGTACCCTTCAAGATCTGTCTTCATCTGCTCGCCAGAAACGCATACGATGTTGCAAAGAGGGATAGCTCTTGTTGCAACGGGAACTGCACCTACGATGCCCTGATCAACAACAAGCTGTGCTGTAGTCTCAACATCGCTGTTGGCAAGTGCTGCGCTGTTCTCGTGATCTTCGATGAACTGAGCGACTGCTTCGGGATGCTGCTCGAGGAACTCTGCTCTTACGATGGTTACGCCTGTAACGAGACGTGAATCGGAAGTAACTCCGTTCCACTCATCATCAAGCGAAAAGGCGATGCCGAGGCCTTCTACCTGAGCCATGGCTGCAGTAGCTGCGGGCTGGGGAAGGATAGCGATCTGATCGGGATCCTGCTGCAAGGAAGCGATTACTTCTGAACCTTCTGTCTTGAAGTCCAATGTGCAGTCTGTGATTCCGTACTGATCGAGAAGATAGTTGATAGCATATTCAGGTGTTGCACCCTGACCTGTAGTGATTACTGTTCTTCCTGCAAGGCTTCCTACAGACTGGATGGAAGAGTCTGTGCTCAAGCAATAAAGAACGCCGTAAGTGTTGATGTCGATTACTCTGATGCCGCCCTCTGTTCTGTTGTAAAGAACGGATGCGAGGTTAGCAGGAACAAGAGCGATATCGAGGTCGCCTGCATTAAGTGATGCTGCGATCTCATCAGGCTGAGTGGACATTGTGAACTCATAGCCTGCGATGTTGTCGGATGCGTAAGATCCGGAGGAAACCTCGTTCATGAGGTTTACGATGCCTATCGTAGTAGGGCCTGACAAGGAGCCTACGCGTACTGTTACGGGCTCGGATGCCGGTGCGGACTCAGCGGCTGCACATGCTGTGAGCATTGGTACTGCCAAAGCGGCTGTGAGGATTAAACTGGTGATTTTGTGAAGTCTCATTAAGATGACCTTCTTTCTAATATAAAATACTGAACAATAACGGCATTATATACTCTTGAAGTTTAAACTGCACTATCGATTTGTTACAATAATCGGCATGTGGTGTGTAATACAGGTTTTCACAGGGCAGGAAGAGAAAATGAGAAGCGCCTGCATCAAGTACATAGACAGTGATGTACTTGAGGAAACTTTCATTCCGAAGCGTATCCGCAGGCGTAAGTACCTCGGCACTTGGAGGGATGAGGAGTGCGCTCTTTTCCCGGGTTACGTGTTCCTGGTTACGGAGAAGCCCGATGAATTACACGACCAGTTAAGAAGGGTCGAAGGCATGACGAAGCTTCTTCGCGACGAATCCTCAGTACTTATGCTTACCCGTGAAGAAGAGGAGTTCATGAAGACATTAGGCGACTCAGAACATGTAACGCAGATGTCGATAGGCATAATAGAAGGCAAGACCATTAGGATTACCGAGGGTCCGCTCATCGGCCTCGAGGGCATGATCAGGAAGATCGACAGGCACAAAAGACAGTGCATCGTGGAGACTGATATGTTCGGCCAGAAGACCAAAATGACAGTCGGTCTGGAGATAATCTCAAAGTTTATTTGACGATTAAGGCGTCAGCGATTATAATAAGCGAGTTGTTTTCAACAAATAACGTTTCCGCGCACGAGAGGGGGGAAAAAGAATGTCAGAGATCAGAGTTAAGGAAGGCGAGTCCCTCGACAGCGCACTTCGTCGTTTCAAGCGTTCATGCGCAAGATCCGGTGTACTTGCTGAGGTACGTAAGAGAGAGCACTATGAGAAGCCCTCTGTACGCCGTAAGAAGAAGTCTGAGGCTGCTCGTAAGAGAAAGCACTGATAACTTCACAAGGTTATGATCATCACGACCCCTGAGATTTCTCGGGGGTCGTTTTATATGTTACAATAGCAACAAATAAATAAGAGAGATTAATAGATTATGTTGCTTACGTCACAGAAGTGGCATTGCGCGTTCGAGGACGAATTCTCGAACACGGATGCCTTGTTTGAGGCACTTTTAAAGATTCACGGAATTGAGACGGAACAGCAGCGCGAGGACTTCTTTACGGAGAAGGGCGCGGAGCTGTACGATCCTTTTCTTTTTAACGACATGCACAAGGCAGTCGATATCATCTGCGAGGCTATCGAAGGTCACAAGAAGATCCTGGTCTACGGAGATTATGACTGCGACGGCGTTACTGCTACGTCCATCCTTGTAAGATATTTCAGAAGTCACGACTGCGATGTATCATACATCGTTCCTAACCGTGAGGAGCACGGTTACGGTCTTACGCATAACATCTTAGAGGACGTTCTTGCCAAGAACCCTTTTCTCGTCATTACCGTTGACTGCGGTATCACCAACATCGATACTATCGCTGAGCTTAAGGCTAAGGGCGTTAAGGTAATCGTATCTGATCACCATAACGTGCAGGATGAGCTTCCCAATGCGGATGCGGTAATCTGTGCGAAAAGAACTGACAACAACTATCCTTTCATTGATCTTTGCGGTGCGGGAGTTGCGCTGAAGATAGTTCAGGCGATGGGCACTGATAAGAGATTCCCTGTATCCGGCAACGTCTGGAGACAGGCTATCGAGCTTGCGGGAATCGCTACCATCGCAGACCTCGTAAGCGTAGTTGATGAGAACAGAACCATTATCAAGAAAGCATTTATAAGCATGCGCAACCCGGTCAATCCCGGTATCCGTGTCATGAATGAGATCCTTATGGAGAAAGGCTCAAGAAAGTTCGACGAGACTTTCATCTCCTTTAACTTTGTTCCCAGGGTAAATGCAGCAGGAAGACTTTACGACTCATCGAAGTCACTTGAGCTGTTCCTCGAGGACGATGAGGAGAAGGCATATGCTGCGGCACTTGCTTTGGGCGAGCAGAATGACGAGCGTAAGCAGATCGAGGCCGGCGTCTACGAGGAGGCCGTTAAGCAGATCGAGGACGAGAGAAGACCTGACGAGTGGAGCCTTGCAAATACCAAGGGTCCCATCGTGTGCTATGCATCAGGATGGCATCAGGGCGTGCTCGGAATCGTTGCAGGAAGACTTGCAGCTACATTCAGAAGATCAGCTATCGTATTTACTGCAGACTCGATCAATCCCGAGAACATCAAGGGTTCCGGCAGAGCTTACGGCGAGTACGATCTTTTCGCGGCGCTCGGAAGAGTAAGCGACAAGCTCATAAATTACGGCGGTCACAAGAAGGCGGCAGGCGTTACTTTGAAGAAGTCGGATCTTCTCGAGTTCATGCGTGCTCTTGAGGAGGATGCGAAGACGAATCCCTGTGCCGAGGAAGGTGACGAGCAGCTTGAGATCACGGCCAAGCTTAACTACGACATAATCAACTTCGATACTTACGAGAAGGTGTGCAGCTTTAAGCCTTACGGCATCGGCAACAAGAAGCCTTTGTTCGAGACAGACAGGCTCGTGGTGGTAAACATCAACGACATGACAGAGGGCGCGCACATCAGACTCGACCTCGCGAAAGAGGGCGGAACGGGCGACAGCACCGTTTCTGCTGTAGGTTTTGGCATGGGAATCTATACCAAGATCTTAAAGCCTGGCGACATCATTGACATCGCTTACACAATGAACGAGTACACCTTCAAGGGCAAGACCTCGATAAGCCTTTACCTTGAGGATATTAAGCTTAATTCGGGTGCGGGTTTCCTCTGGGAGAAGGCGGACATCGTCGAGGACCTTTACAGAAGCGGAATGGAACTGGATCAGATCGCGAAGCTTGCCAAGACTACGGTCGCAGAAGGTCTCGTTCCTACCAAGGTAGAGTACCTTGCCTGCTATCAGATAATGAAGAACGAGTGCAAGGGGGAGACGTCCTATGCTGACACACCTTTGCTTGCACGCATGATAACGTCGGAATCCGGCGTGGAGCTTACGCCTTTCAAGGTTGCAAGAAGCCTTGAAGTGTTCTCGGAGGCACATCTGGTCAAACTTGGTGTATTATCTTCTTTAAGGGTATGTGTCAGATTCCATAAAGTGGAAGGAAAGACAGACCTTAAACAATCATCTGTGTATATGAGGCTTTTGGAGCATGGCTGAAGTTAACGATTTTGATGAGCGCGCCTATCTTCTTGATGAAGAGATAGTGCCTGAGATTCCTGATTACATTCAGGAGAAGTTTGATGCGGTCATGGATATGTTCACTGCATATGCTTCCAGGGCTCATCTTGAGGAGGGAGTTCTCGGTAAGGAGCAGGACCTCATCAACAGAGCTTTTATCTTTGCTTTCAAGGCGCACCGTAACCAGAAGCGTAAGAACGGCGAGTTCTACATCATTCACCCTATCGCTACTGCCGAGATCCTCGCAGAGCTTGAGGTAGATGCCGAGAGCCTTGCTGCAGCGCTCCTTCACGATACAGTAGAAGATACTCCCGCTGACGAAGAGATGTTAACGGAACTTTTCGGCTCGACGATAACGCTTCTTGTTGAGGGCGTTACAAAGCTTAATAAGATCTCATCGCACTCGAAGGAAGAGATGCAGGCGGAGAACACGCGTAAGATGCTCATCGCCATGACGCGCGATCCACGAGTAATTCTCATCAAGCTTGCAGACCGTCTCCACAACATGCGTACCATGCAGTACCAGACACCTGCAAAGCAGGTCGAGAAGGCTAAGGAGACGCTTGAGATATATGCACCTTTTGCCGAGAAGTTCGGCGTGTTCAGGATTAAGTGGGAGCTTGAGGACCTGTGTCTTCGCTATCTCGATAACGACGGTTATTACGAGCTTGTAGGACTTATCTCATCAAAGCGTTCCGAGCGTGAGGCTTTCATGGCTCACGTTATCTCCGAGATCTCCGACAGACTTAAGGAAGAAGGCATGGAGCACTACGATGTTGATGGAAGACCCAAGCACTTCTACAGCATCTATAAGAAGCTTCACGACAACAAGCATAATGACATCAATCACATCTACGACATGTTCGCTTGCCGAATCATCGTAGATTCCATTTCCGACTGCTACAGAGCATTAGGTATCGTACACTCGATGTTCGTTCCGCTTCCGGGAAGATTCAAGGATTACATCGCGAACCCGAAGGAGAACGGATACCAGTCGCTTCACACGACTGTAAAGCGTCCCGGCGGTAAGACGTTCGGCGAGACGACGTTCGAGGTTCAGATCAGAACATACAGCATGCACATCGAAGCCGAGTACGGAATCGCTGCGCACTGGCACTATAAGGAAGCCGGAAATTCGAAGGCTTTCAAGGAAGATATCTACGACGAGAAGATAAAGTGGGTAAGACAGTTCCTCGACGCTCAGCGTGACTCTGACGATCCGAAGGACTTCATGGAACTTCTTAAGAACAACATCGTTCCTAACGAGGTATTCGTATTCACGCCTAAGGGCAAGATCGTAAGACTTCCCGCTGGTTCATGTCCCATTGACTTTGCATATGCAATTCACAGCGGCATCGGTAACCACATGCACGGTGCGAAGGTCAACGGAAGAATCGTTCCCTTGTCCTATGTTCTTAAGTCAGGTGAAGAAGTTGAGGTCATGTCTTCGGACAAGATCAAAGGTCCTTCACGTGACTGGGTAAACATCGTTAAGACTGCATCCGCAAGATCCAAGATCAATGCCTGGTTTAAGAAGCAGGACCGTGATGAGAATATCGATATCGGTAAGTCCAAATTGGAGCATGAGATCCAGAAGAACGGATTCACGACTTCTCAGCTCATGGTCATCGATAAGGTTAAGCTCGTACTCGACAAGTTCTCCTGCAATACTGTAGACGACCTTTATGCAGCGATCGGTTACGGATCCGTTCAGGTAGGTAAGGTATTCGGCAAGCTTCGTGACGAATACATCAAGACATTAAGTGCGGAAGAACGTCTCGCGATGGGTTACCGTACTGCTTCAGACGGACAGCTCGTTTACTATATGCCGTCCACCATGCCTGAGGAATTGGGTAAGGGTGATATCGTTAAGGCTCCCCAGTCTCCTGAGAAGAAGGAAGGCAAGAGCAGCGGATCCAAGAAGGATCAGTTTAAAAGAAGTGATGAAGGCATCATCATCGAAGGCATGGTTCATCCTTTGCTTCGTATCGCGAACTGCTGCCATCCGGTACCGGGTGACGAGATCATCGGCTATGTAACTCAGAGTGAGGGTGTTTCCGTCCACAAGGCGACATGCCCTAATATCGTGCACATCAAAGAATATAAGGACCGCTCCGAGAAGGACAGACGTAAGTTCGAGCGTCTGATCGGCGCTTGCTGGGATGACGGCAAGTCGAATAAGGGAATGGCATTCGCATCGAATGTTGTTCTTATCGCGCAGGAGTGCTCTCTTACTTTGCTTTTCGCTGATGTATCCGCAGTGTTCAGTGATGAGCACGTAGACATCAAGGATATAAAGCAGCCCATGAAGATACAGGGCGGAGCTTATACCGAGTTTGTGGTAACGGCTGTGTTCAGGAACAGAGAGCAGCTCGACAGAGTCTGCAAGAAGCTTCGCGACCTGCCTTACGTAACAAGCGTTTTCAGAAAGTAATCAGAGAATCTCAGGGATTAAATAAATATCGAGAAGGATGGTCAGAAGAAGGATCAATCCACAGATAAGATAAACTGCGTTTCTGCGCAGTTTCTCGTCTTTGGTTTTCTCTTTTATGTTGAATTCTTCCCTAGCCATGACTCGATTATAGGGGCGAAGACTGTGACATGCTTTTCATGAATGTGACACTTAATTTACAAATCGAGAGGATCGAATATAGGACACAAAAAACCGCTCTTGAAAGCGATGTTTTGCCCCTGTGATATAATTACCAAGATGAAATTCATCGATTCGACATTGAAAGACAATCTTACACGCGACAGACTTCGTATGGGTGCGAGCATTGCCGCGGTTGTTGCGTTGTGCTTATTGATGTTCATGTGCATCTATACACTGCTCGATTCCAAGGCCAGAGAAGAACGTGCCAGAAGGAATGCGCAGGCTGATGTGCTTATGGATCAGGCTGAAGCAGCGGCTGAGTCTGCACGTCAGGATGCGGAGGAGAGCTTGCTTGCCGAGGAGATGGCGGCGGAGATGGCTGCAACTTCTTCAAGCGAGGAAACTGTTAACCAGCTTGCTCCGAATATTGCATCAGAGACGGAACAGGAGACTAACCCGATTGAGCAGGAGGAAACAACTCCCGGCGGTGAGGGTGAGACTCAGACGGAAGAGACTGCTGCGACTACTACGGCGGACCCCAATGCCGTGGAGGAATTCTACGCTGTTGTTTATGCATCAGGTGACATCAATCTTAGAACCGGTCCCGGTACCGAGTACGACATCGTAAGACTTATTCATGTCGGAGAGAGAATCGACGTTACTGGACGAACAGGTTCCGGCTGGTACAGAACGTACAGCGGAAACTTCGTTCTTATGAGTTTGACTTCAGAGGAGCCTGTCGCCACTACTGCGGCGGCTACATCTGCGACTACAGCGGCTGCAACTACTGCGGCGCAGACAACACAGCCGAGACCTACTACACCTCCGAATTCAGAGGGTAATACGGCAGGCAGTGCAGACACCTCAGGAATGACATACTACGGAACTTGCCACATCACGTTCTACGGTCCGCAGCCCCTGTCCGACGGATCTTGGAGTACGACGACCGCAACGGGAACATCTTGTTCCGAAGGAAGAACAGTAGCTGCTGACTGGAGCATATTCCCGGCAGGAACTACGATCTACATACCGAATGACCCGCTCGGAGGCGACGGTTATTACACTGTAGAAGACAGAGGTCCCGGTGTTGCGGGATCCCATATCGATATCTTTGCGAATGGAAGTCACGTAGTAACAGACTGTGACGTCTACATCGTAAATTGACAAGTGGAAACGAGGAAAATGAATGAGCGATAAAGCTAAAGAAACGACAAAGAAGAAGTCATCCAAAACGGCTTCTAAGAATTCGGCTGCCAAGACAGAACACAAGAATAAGGCAGCAAAGTCTAATAAGACATCATCCAAGGCTTCGGCTAAGGAACAGACTAAGTCTAAGTCCAAGTCAAGGAAGGCTCAGAAGGCAGATAAGCCTAAGAAGGTAAGAGCCCCCAAGCCTAAGAAGAGACTGAAGATTATCCCTCTCGGCGGGCTTCTTGAGATCGGTAAGAATATGACTGCCCTAGAGTACGGCAATGACATCATCGTCATTGATGTCGGCATGGCATTCGGAGGCGACGATACTCCGGGTGTTGACTGCGTAATCCAGGACTATACATACATCAGGGAGAATGCACATAAGCTTCGCGGCATCCTGCTTACACACGGTCACGAGGATCACATCGGTGCGCTTCCTTATTTCCTCCGTGAGTTCAAGTGCCCCGTCTACGGCGGAAAGCTTACGGTGGAACTTGTAAGACATAAGCTTGAGGACAACAACGTTCCTCTTAAGGGCATCTCGCTTAATGCCTGCAGAAACGGCGACAGGGTGAAGCTTGGCAACGCATTCCAGGCTGAGTTCGTAAGGGTAAATCACTCCATCGCGGACTCCTACGCCATTGCACTTCGCACACCTGCGGGACTCATCGTGCACTCGGGTGACTTTAAGATCGACTACACTCCGATCAACGGCAAGGTAATCGACCTGCAAAGATTCGGCGAACTCGGACATGAGGGCGTACTCGCGTTCTTGTGCGAGAGCACGAACGTTGAGAAGGAAGGCGCTTCCCCCTCCGAAAAGGATGTCGGCGAAGCTTTCCAGAACATCTTCAAGAAGGCTGACGGACGAATCATTGTAGCTACGTTCTCAAGCCACGTTCATAGAATGCAGCAGATCTTTACCGCTGCCGAGATGAACGGCAGACACGTTTGCCTCTGCGGACGTTCGATGGTTAACGTCTTTAACATTGCAAATTCGTTGGGTTACATCCAGATGAGACCCGACACGCTTATCGACATCGGATCGATCAACAGATATCCGGATGAGGAAATCGTCGTTCTTACGACAGGTTCGCAGGCTGAGCCTACGAGTGCCCTTTCAAGGATGGCATTTGCTTCGCATAAGGAAGTCGAGATCAGGGAAGGCGATACGGTCATCATTTCCGCTCATCCTATTCCGGGTAACGAGAAGTCCATCTATAAGCTCGTTGACGAGCTTCTTAAGAGGGGCGCTGACGTCATCTATGAGTCACTTGCTGACGTACATGTATCAGGACACGCTTACAGAAACGAGATTAGGCTTTTGCACACGCTTCTTAAGCCTAAGTTCTTCATCCCGGTTCACGGTGAATACAGAATGCTCATAAGACATGCACAGCTCGCTCAGAGCCTCGGCATGGATCCTGAGGATATCTTCGTCTTAAGAAACGGTGACGTCTTCGAGACTGACGGCACCATTGCCGAGGTTAATACAGAGGTACCTGCTCAGGCTATCCTCATCGACGGTTCTTCTGCAGCCGTAAGAGACGACCACGTTATGAGCGACCGTCTGCACTTAGGTGATGACGGATGCGTATGCATTTCCGTTACCGTTGATGTTGAATCCGACGAGCTCATGTGCCCGCCTGTAGTTGATTCCATAGGCTTCGTTGCTGACGACGAGAAGAGGGAGATACACGATGCCCTTGCCATGAAGGTAGCTTCGCTTCTTTCCGTTACCGCAAGGAAGGGCGACTCCGTTGATACCAAGATCAACGCCCGTTCCTTCAGAAACTCCGTGCGCGATTTCCTTTTCGAGAAGACGAGAAGAAGGCCCATGATCTTAACTAACGCGAGCTACATCGAGACGGACAGACGCCGCCGTTGAAAAAACAGGCATCGCCCTTTATAATAATAAAATATTTATTAATAGGAGAACTTCAGAGGAAATGAGAGTTTCGAATCTTTTTTTCGCGACACAGAGAGAGGTACCTGCTGACGCAGAGATACCTTCACACAAGTTAATGCTTCGTGCGGGCCTTATCCGCAAGATGTCATCAGGAATCTACGCATACATGCCCATGGGCTTCAAGGTATACAAGAATGTCGAGAAGGTCATCCGCGAGGAGATGGACAGAGCAGGTGCACAGGAGCTTATCATGCCGGCACTGCTTCCCGCTGAGGCTTACCAGGCTTCAGGAAGATGGGAGAAGTTCGGTCCCGAGATGTTCCGTATGAGCGACAGAGGCGGCAGACCTTTCTGCCTCGGACCTACGCACGAGGAGCCTTTCACAGAGGCAGTAAGAGATACTTTCAGATCCTACAAGAATCTCCCTGTTACTCTTTACCAGATCCAGCACAAGTACAGAGACGAGAAGAGACCGAGATTCGGTGTCATCAGATCAAGAGAGTTCGTTATGAAGGACGCTTACTCCTTTGACGTAGACGAGGAAGGTCTCGATAAGTCCTATAAGCTCATGTATGACGCTTACAGAAGAATCTTCGACAGATTGGGACTCGACTACACAGTAGTTGATGCAGACTCAGGTGCAATGGGCGGTTCCGGTTCACAGGAGTTTATGGTTAAGAGCCCTATCGGCGAGGATGCAATCTGCTTCTGCGATGCATGTGGATACGCTGCTAACGAGGAGAAGGCTTCCTGCAAGGAAGGCGAGGCTGATACAGCTGCTGAGCTTCCTATCGAGAAGATCCACACACCTGATGCCAAGACTATCGAGGAGCTTGTTGCTTTCCTTAACACAACTCCCGATAAGTTCGTTAAGACAATCCTCTACAACATCGACGGCAAGATCGTTGCTGCAATGGTAAGAGGTGACCGTGATATCAACGAGACTAAGCTCGGCAACATCTATGATGCAACTGAGATGGATCTCGCTTCCTTCGAGGACGTTGAGAGAATCACAGGCGCTAAGGTCGGCTTCGCAGGCCCTGTAGGACTTAAGGAGAAGATCGAGATCGTTTTGGACAGCGAAGTAGCTCTTCTTAAGAACTTCATCGTCGGTGCATGCGAGAGCGACTATCACTTCAAGAACGTTAACGTAGGAAGAGACTTCACACCTGACATCGTTAAGGATATCAAGAACGTTAAGCTCGGCGACCTTTGCCCTAAGTGTGGACAGCCCTTGGGCATGGCAAGAGGCGTTGAGGTAGGACATATCTTCAAGCTCGGCACAAAGTATTCTGATTCGTTGGGCTGCGTTTACCTCGACAAGGAAGGTAAGGAGCAGTCAATGGTAATGGGCTGCTACGGTATCGGCGTATCAAGAACGATCGCAGCTATCATCGAGCAGTATAACGACGAAGACGGTATCAAGTGGCCTGCAATCGCAGCTCCTTACAAGGTAATCGTAATTCCTACGAATACTAAGGACGAGACGATCATGAACTTCGCAGATAAGCTTTATAACGCTTACATCGATGCAGGTTACGAGACATTGATCGATGACAGAAACGAGCGTCCCGGCGTTAAGTTTAAGGATGCTGACCTCCTCGGAATCCCGCTCCGCGTTACAGTCGGAAGAAGAGCAGGCGAGGGTATCGTAGAGTTGAAGTTCAGAATGGACGGTGCAGTCGAAGAGGCTGATTACGATCAGGCTTTGGCAGCAGCAGGCAAGATAAAGTAAGCGAGGACTTTCATTATGATCAAGCTTAAGAACCTGATTTCCTGTGCAGCAACAGCAGCTATTATCGGTAACCTTCTGGTTTCCCCTGTAGCAGCTGCAGTTAACTCGAATAAGGCTACACTTATCGAGGGACTCGATCCGAATGCTACGATCAATGGCATGAGTATCGAGAACTATTACGCTGATTACACAACGATCACATTCAGATCGAAGAACGGCGGAACAACTACTCTCGGTGTACAGGGAGGTTCTCTTACCGTTAACTCAGACTGTGGAACAGGTATGAGAATCAATGTCATGAACGAGAGAGGATCTATCGTTGCAACGGGTGCAGGAGACGGATCATTCTCAGTTGACTGCGCAGGTGACATGGAGACTAACGGACTTTACTATCTTAAGTTCATCATCACTGCTGACGGCATTCAGATCGCTTACGATGACATCGCAGTAACTAAGAAGGCTGACGGCAACATCGTATTCGTAAAGTCCACATGCTACGACTTTAACATAGAGCGCTGCAGCGAGCTTTGGACTGACGATCAGTCCCTTGAGGAGTGCCTCCAGCCCCAGAACGACGTAGAGTGTGATTCACCCGTTGTTCAGTCTGTTGCAACACGTATTACACAGGGTTGCCAGAACGATTGGCAGAAGGTTTATGCCATCTACACTTATCTCATCGAAGAGTTCTCATACGACTTCGTTCAGATCAATGACAGCTACACGGGTTATCAGGACGATGCAGCTACACTTATCATGCGTAAGGTTGCTATCTGTGAAGGTCTCGGTAACACATTCACTGCTTTGTGCAGAGCAGCAGGCGTTCCTGCAGCTGTATCATTCGGTATCGGTGCGAATGCTGATGAGTTGGTTCTTTCCAACGACTATATCGGCGATGAGGGATGTAACCATGCATGGGCTGTTGTTTGCATCGACGGTACATGGTATCACATGGATCCTACGTGGGACTGCGGCAACGCTTATGAGGGTGATTCCTGGGATACAGGTACGGTAACTGAGGGAAGCACATCTTATAACTACTATCTGCTTCCTCTCGAGGTATTCTCCATGACTCATAAGATCTGTGATGCAGATACGACTCACGGAAGACCTGAGACGGGTTCCTGCGGACCTAATGCAACTTACGAGATCACAAGAGACGGTACGATCACTATCTCCGGAAGCGGAACACTTGAGCTCCCTTACGGATGTAACGGATTTAGAAATGTTGTATTCGCAGACGACTGCACAATCGATACTATCGGTGAGAGATGCTTTGCTGACTGCGACATCATCACACAGGTCATCCTGCCTGATACGGTTGAAGTTATCGAGGACTACGGATTTAACACCTGTGAGGATCTCGAATATATTTATCTGCCGGACGGCTTAAGATCCATAGGTGCCTGCGCATTCGATTACTGCGATGAGCTCGCTTATGTCTATGTGCCTGACACGGTTAACTTTGTCGATACTTGGGCATTCGACGACTGTCCGAGAGCGATCATCAGCGTTCCTTCGGGTATTGATCTTGAGGAAGAGGATTACTACATCTCTCCTTACAGAATCATCGTAAGAACTAACTGATGCTTCTCGTAAATAAGACGGATTAAAGCAATATAAAAGGTCTACAGAATGAACTTCTGTAGACCTTTACACAGAAAAGACTAAGCAAAGGAAGTTAAAGAAATGAAGTCATTGAAGAAGATCATGGTAACAGCTATGGCTGCTACTCTTTCTGTAGCAGTTCTTGCAGGATGCATTAAGTATGAAGATCCTCATGCTACAAGAGTAGTTGAGACTGAAGCAGCAGCTTCTGAAGGTGATAACGGCGAAGATCTTTTGTCCGGTAAGCACCATGTTGAGATCGAAGTTGAGAATTACGGAACTATCTCCATGGAACTTGATGCCGACGTTGCACCTATCACGGTAACTAACTTCATCGATCTTGCAGAGTCAGGTTTCTACGACGGACTTACTTTCCATCGTATCATCGACGGATTCATGATTCAGGGAGGTGACCCTGAGGGAACAGGTATGGGCGGTTCTGACCACAACATCACAGGTGAGTTCGCCGCTAACGGTATTCCTAACAACATCTCACACATCAGAGGAACAGTATCAATGGCAAGAGCAGGAAACGACTATAACTCTGCATCTTCCCAGTTCTTCATCGTACAGACAGACTCTACTTTCCTTGACGATCAGTATGCTGCTTTCGGTTACGTAACAGAGGGTATGGATATCGTAGATCAGATCTGCATCGACACACCCGTACAGGATGACAACGGAACTGTTCTTGCAAGCGACCAGCCCGTTATCACTGAAGTCAGAGTAATCGATTAATGAATATTGACGCAGAACTTGAGCGCCTGCTCCTTTCAGAGCGCGATAACGACGTCAGAAGGGCTGCCTATAATCAGGAGATACATCGTTACGGCATTATCGCTGCAGGCGATGTTGAGGGCCTAAAGAAAGACCTTATCGATCAGGAGACGAATACGAATCGTCCGCACAGAAGAGGAGTTCTTTCCAAGGATGCTCTCATGAACGAGAAGTACCATGTCATCATCATGTGTGCACTCGTCTCGAGATTTTGCATAGAGCAAGGAATGGATATCGCGGTAAGCTACACCTTAAGCGATATCTTCATAGGTAAGATCGACCGTGCCAAGAGCCTCGACGAGGTGTATGCCATCAGGGATGAGATCAGGATGGAATACTGCACGAGAATGAGAGATCAAAGTAAGAAGGAAGTTGTCTCTCGTTATGTCGTTCTTGCCATCGACTACATAAGAGCTCATGTTCAGGAGCCTCTTACAGTAGAACAGGTCGCTAATGCACTTTCCGTAAATGCGAGCTACTTAAGCAAGCTCTTTAAGAAGGAGATGGGCAAGTCTATTAGTGAGTACATAAGAGACAGTAAGATCGCAGTCGCCGAGCACATGTTAAGACACTTGGATGACTCGTCGCTGCAGATCGCGAACTATCTGGGATTCTCTTCCCAGAGTCACTTCATCCAGGTGTTCAAGAAGCAGACCGGCATGACGCCCGAGGAGTACCGTAAGAAACATTATCATCAGTCTTGGATAGGCGAAGTAGAGAAGGAGTAACAACACAATGGATATGGACTTGATTTACGATTGCATAATCTCATTTGTCATCTCGATGGTCCCTCTTATCGAGATCAGAGGTGCTATAGCTTATGCACTCATCTCAGAGGTTCCTGCATACATCGCTTATCCGATTTGCATCCTCGGAAACATGCTTCCCGTTCCGGTTATCTTCTTCCTTGCAAGAAAGGTTCTGGAGTGGGGTAAGGACAAGAAGTTCATCGGCAAGTTCTTCACTTTCTGTCTCGAGAAGGGACATAAGGGCGGAGAGAAGCTTAAGGCAGGTAAGATGGGCGTATACGTCGCACTCTTCCTCTTCGTTGGCATCCCGCTTCCGGGTACTGGCGCATGGACAGGAACTCTT
>CAMJGB010000011.1 GCA_946405115.1 uncultured Clostridia bacterium
CCTGTTTGTGTTATCTGTTATCACGGTCATCGACATCATCGTCACGATTACGGCTATCGTCGGCTTCAACAAGAAGGTAAGGTTCTTAAACAGCGTCTCCGGCGTTTTCCGCATGCCTTCGGACAAGATCGGTTCTTCCATCTACGGCACAGTTGATACGATCGTGACCAAGACTGCACCTGCAGTTCAGCTCACACAGAATGACTACGCCGAGTTCCGTGAGACTTTCACGGCACATCGAAAAGCTGAGCGCGAGCTTGCAAAGAAGAACCGCGCCGAGGAAAGAGCGCTTCTTGCGAAGTATGCTTCCGAGGGGAAGCAGGGCATAGTAAACACATCAAAGGCAGCATCCAAGGCTGCGGTTAATAAGTCTAAGGCAGCCGTAAGCAAGGTAAGAAACCTTTTGCCTGAGGCTAAGCTTTCATTAAGAATCAGACTTAACAGAAACGACGACAATGCGGAGACGATCAGAGTACTCCAGCAGCATTATGCTGAGATGCTCGGTTCGGATTCCGACGAAGAGCTTTTCGAAGAGTTAGAAGAGCAAATAGGAGCATAAAAGGAGAGAAAGTATGTCATCAGCATGTGATAGTTGCGCGCAGAAAGACGGCTGTACTAGCCAGGCAACCTGCGGCAAGAAAAACGGTATTGAGAAGATTCCCGCTAACGCGAAGTCCGAGATCAAGTGTGTCATCGGTGTAGCCAGCGGCAAGGGCGGCGTAGGAAAGTCCTTTGTTACTTCCACGCTTGCGAAGAAGCTTGCTTCAAAGGGACTTAAGGTCGGTATCATGGATGCCGATATCACAGGACCTTCCATCCCGAGAGCATTCGGTCTTAAGGGAATACTCGAGGCTACGGCAGAGGACAACATCGTTCCTGCAGTAACGGAAGGCGGAATCAAGGCAGTAAGCCTTAACCTTCTTATCGACGACGAGAATTCTCCCGTTATCTGGAGAGGTCCCGTTCTTTCAGGTCTCGTAAGACAGTTCTGGAGTGACGTTGAGTGGGGAATGCTCGACGTGCTTCTCATCGATATGCCTCCGGGCACAGGTGACATCCCTCTTACTTTGTTCCAATCGCTTCCCATCGACGGTCTTGTCCTCGTATCAACACCTCAGGAGCTCGTTTCCATGATCGTTGCCAAGGCAGGAAACATGGCTTCCATGATGAACGTTAAGGTATTGGGTCTCGTTGAGAACATGGCATATGTGGTATGCCCTGACTGCGGCAAGACAATGAACCTGTTCGGAAGCGATGAAGTTCTTCTTAAGGAGACATCCGAGGCAGGAATCCCGCTTCTTGATAAGATTCCTCTTAATCCTGAAGTGACCGCTCTCGTAGATTCCGGTAAGACGGAACAGGTTAATACGGACGACATGCTTAATAAGACCGCGGAGGCCATCGAGGCACTGTTATGAGAATAAAGACAGCGGCGACATTGCTTGCTATAAGCGTTTTTGCTACAGCCTTTATGGGCTGCAGTAATGATGCTCCTGAAGCTTCAGGGGCCGCCGAACAGACTGCTGTTTATGACACGGCTTCTTCCGATTACTATCAGTACTTGGGTAACATCGATTATTCTACTGATGCCGCAGCTTTGGTGTGGGAGCAGGTAGACGGTGAAGATTCCGGAGTTTACGGTATACAGTATCGTGAGATCCTTGACTTCAACGGCATCACTTCCCAGCATGAGATCCCCGTATGTCTTTTCTTCTATTCATCTTCTGCAAGAGGTTCTCAGAACCTTGCAGCAGGTGTGGAGGATCTTGCACAGACACTTGCAGGAAGGGTTCTGTTCATCGCAATAGACGGTGTCGAAGCTGATGCCATCAGTACCGCTTACGAGGTTGGTGCCTACCCTGAGTTCATCCTTATAAACGAGGGGGCGAGGATATCCACTTTCTCAGGATTCGATTTAGAGGAATGGAGCATCGACGACGTGTCTTCTTGGATGACGGATAATGGTTATGAACCCGACTTAAGCATGCTTATGAGGTGACATATGGAATACGCTTACATATCAACAATCGGTCAGGACAGTCACAGATTCGTGGAGGAGATATTCGATCCTTCAGTGAACGGATTGATGCTCGGAGGATACAAAGTTCCTTTCGACAGACAGTTCCAGGCAAATTCTGACGGAGACGTAATTCTCCATGCGATTACAAATGCTATCTCCGGACTTACCGGTGTGAATATCTTAGGCGGCGCGGCTGACAAGATCTGCCTTGAGCAGGGTATCAAGGATTCGCGCGTATATCTTGAGGAGGCAATTAAGTATCTTGGTGATGCTTCCATCACTCACGTCTCCATGACCATCGAGTGCCTCCGTCCGAAGCTTAAGGAACACATTCCTTCGATCAAGGAGTCGGTTGCTTCCTTGCTCGGCATAAGTGCTTCTCATGTCGGCATTACGGCTACTACCGGTGAGGGACTTACAGGATTTGGAAGAGGCGAGGGAATACAGGTCTTCGTCATCATGACATTCAAGGTTCCCGAGGTTTAAAACATGAAACTTAACACCGTCGACAAGAACAAGACCATCAAGATAATCGCAGCTGCAATTATAGGCGTGCTTATCATCGTGATGCTCTTCTGGCAGTCGAAGGCTGTTTATACTGATTCGAATTACTACTATCCGACGGAGACTTTCGTGCAGCTTGAAAGTGGCAAGCCCGTGTCACAGGAGCTTCCTGCACCGGGTTCCAATCCCGTGCTTAAGTCAGTTGCTGTAACCTTTGCCACCAATGCAAGAGTTAACGAAGGTGACGTTACGGTTGAGCTTTTGTCAGGCGATGAAGTTATCACAAGCTGGAACATCAAAGCTTCCGAGCTTCTCGATAATGCGATCCGCGAGTTTGATGCCCCGGACGGCATCCGTCTTAACTCTGACAGCACTTATACTGTCCGCATTACCGAGACGTTCGAGGGGGAGGAGAATAATATCGCGGTAGGTTCCGCATCTACGGGCAACCTCTCATGCTACATAAAGACATATGATTCCGGAATGTGCCTTAAGTGGTTCGCCGTCATGACGGTTGTGTTTATCGTAGGCTATGTTCTTCTCGTCATTAAGGGCGGACTTCTCGAGAAGTCTCTTCCCAAGATGATCGTCATAGGTCTTGTTTCTTTGCTTGTTATCTTCATCTTCGAGTTCGATCTGTTCCCGAGGATTACGACGCGTCTTCACTCGGCTCCCGTACCTTCATCTACTGATGTCGGGGATACGATTAATCCCGGTGAAGCAAAGGAGTATTCATTCTCTTATTACGGCGATAAGTTCGAGGAACTCGAGATCTTTACATCCGGCGATAATGCATCCGATTATGCAGTATCTCTGACCAATGTAACAACAGGTAAGACATACTTTGAAGACTGCCCTGTATCGCCTGACTGGCGTGTATCAACAGGCAGACTTTGCATGATGTTAAGCACTAAGTATTCACCCCTCGGTGAAAGATACTTTGACTTAGGCGATTACACTATGCGCATAGTTAACTTAAGCGGTGAGCAGGTGCTTAACGTAGAGATCGCATCTCCTGTTGAAGAGGGTGCAACACCCGTGATTACATATGCAGGCATAAGGCATTCCGACCTTGGCATCAAGATTGCTTCGTTCGCGATAGCAATGCTCTTCCTGTATGTCGTTACACTTAGCATCTTAAGAAAGTACAACAAGCTTTCCGTCGAGGTTTTCTTCCTTGTTACGGTAATTCCGCTTTCGATTTTGTACCTGATCTTCTTCCAGCCTTGGACCGTTCCTGATGCAGGTGCACATTTCCCTGCAGCATACAGAATCTCCAATCTTCTTATGGGCATTAACGGCAGGCTTGAGTGGTTTGGCAGAACATGCGACGGTACCTTCTATAACAGCATCAACTGGTGGAGCGAGAGAAAGCCTGATCTTGAGGGAATCTCCTACATGCTTCACGGTCTGCGCGAAAATGCGGGCAGCAGGGGCTTGGTTGATGTCCTTCCTCATGAGGACAAGATGAAGTACTACTCATTCATAAACTGGTTCCCTCAGGCCTTCGGCATGAGTCTCGCAAGACTCGCGGGCCTTGGTCCGTCGATGATGATTCTCACAGGACGTCTGTTTATCCTTGCTTTGTATATCATCTCGGGCTATTGTGCGATTAAGAACACACCTGTTGGTAAATCGATCTTCGCAGGTCTTGCACTTCTTCCCATATCTTTAATGATGAGCAGCTCGTTCTCATACGATGCCATGGTCATCATCGCGTCACTAAGCTTCGCGGCGATAATACTTAAGCTTCGTTATGAATACAGCAGGATGGCATTTATTGAGGCAATCGTCTGGGCTATTGTCTTAGGTGCGGTAAAGGGCGGAGGACTGCTTTTGATCCTGCCTATGGTTTTGCTTCTTATCAAGAAGGACAAGAAGTCGGTTATCACAGTTTGTTCCATCATGGGAGCAGCTCTTCTTACGGTTCTTTTCTTCGACAAGGTTATGCCTTCGGATGAACTGTTCCAGTTCGGCGAAGAGAACAGCGGCAAGATGATGACAGCCTTTGCCTATCAGCATCCCGCCCAGTATTTAAGGATGCTCGTATCAACATTCCTGTACTTCGGAGATTCATACTTGGTTCAGGCTCTAGGTAAGGATTTAAGTTATATTGAAGCTACATTAAGTGAAGTTACAATCATCGGTGCATTCCTTGCAATTCTTGTTTATGCAACACTTGAGAAGGATAAGCTTGAACTTAAGAAGATCGACCGCATCGTCTTTGCTGTTATAGCTCTTCTCTCGTTTGTTCTTACTCCTGCGATGCTTCTTTCATATACGCCTAACGGTTTCGGAATGATCTACGGTGTACAGGGAAGATACTTTTTCCCGATTATGGTGCCCCTGCTTCTTGCCGTAACCAAGTTCGGCCTTAAGAAGACACGTGAGAATGCGTCTGAAGAAGTTAAGACATCTGCCATGGATACATGTCTTAATGTTTATGTTGTATTAACTCTCATCATGATGTATATGATGATGAAATTATATTTGTCGAGGTAATTAATCCTGATGATAGAGAAGATCAAGTCGTTGATCATAAAGTATAAGGACATAATCCTTTACGGAATATTCGGTGTATTAACAACGGTAATTAATATCGCTGCTTATGCCGTTTGCTATAAGGTTCTCGGAATTGCTAATATCCCGAGTGACATCATCGCATGGATAATCGCCGTTCTGTTCGCATTCATTACGAACAAGCTTTATGTATTTAACAGTAAGGATATGACGATGAAGACGTTCATGCCTGAACTTATTAAGTTCATGGCAGCTCGTCTTGCTACACTTGGAGTTGATCTTATCATCATGTATATAGGTGTAGATGTAATGCACGGACCGGAGATTATTTTTAAGGTCGCAGCTAATGTTATAGTTATTATCCTTAACTACGTATTAAGTAAGCTCGTAGTCTTTAAGAAGAAATAATCGACACACCGGACTCTTTTTGATGCTTAACAGACATTTCCGCTGAAGATTGATTATTGGTTCATTTACTTGTCTTTGGGACAATTTGGTCAGTAAACAAAAACACCCAATGAGGAGGAAATGAAAATGAAGGAATTAAAAGAGATTAAGATCGAGAACCTTGAGAAGGTAAGCGGCGGCCTTAATAGTCCGTCAGATACACGAGTCCCGGATCGTCACACCAACGGCAGAAGGAGGAGTGATAGAAAACCTTCACCGGTCGTCGGAATCTATACAAACTGGTAACTTGAAGAGCCCCTTGTCAGGGGTTCTTTTATTGCATGTTTCTTAAAAGAGCTTCAGCGATCGCGATGTCTTCGGGCGTCGTGATCTTTATGTTTGAATAAGAGCCTTCTACGATCCTAACCTTATATCCATAGTGTTCTGCAAGAGCTGTATCATCTGTAGCTTCATATCCGTCTTCCTTAGCTCTCCTGTAGCATTCTTCAAGAATGCTGTACTTAAAGCACTGCGGGGTCTGAACTTCATAAAGAAGATTCCTATTAGGTGTGGATTCAACCATTACACCTTGAGATATGTCTTCCTTTACCATCTTGATCGTATTCTTAGTCTTAACACCGGATACGCATACATTGGTCTCATCTTCATTGATTGCTTCGAAGCATCTTGATATGGAGTCCTTATCAATGAGGCATCTTGCTGCATCGTGAATGAATACTGCATCATCATTCGCAGGATTAAAAGCTTTAAGAGCTGATACTCCGTTTCCGACTGACTTTGTTCTTGTGTCTCCGCCTTCAACTATGGAAGAGATCATCGATGCATAATCCTTATCCTTAACGTAAGAATCCCACTCATCAGTTTTGCCGGGAGATACTACCAGAACGCATGATAGATCTATTCCTGATTCATCGGAATATTGCTTGAAAGCTTCAATGGTTCTGTCGATTACTGTTACTCCGTTAACTTCCATCAGAAGTTTATTCTTATCTGACTTCATTCTTGTACCCGAACCTGCTGCGGGAAATATAACATAAAGCTTACGAGAAAAGGACATCTGTTGCCTCCGATACATTATCAAGGAAGAAGAATTCCGTCTTGCCGTTATCCTTCACTGCATTCTTGCAGCTTGAGGGGAGAACGACGTGCTTGATCCCGAGTCTTACCGCCTCGTCCAGACGAAGATTAAGCGAGGATACGGGACGAAGTTCACCTGTAAGTCCGACCTCGCCCAAGACCATCGTGTCAGGCTTGAGAGGGATGCCTCTTGCAGATGATACTACTGCTGCTATGAGTGCGAGGTCACATGCGGGATCGGTGATTCGAAGTCCGCCTATGACGTTGATGAATACATCCTTAGTATTAAGGTTAAGCTTGAACTGCTGCTCGGCAACTGCGAGGAGCATTGCCGTTCTTGAACGGTCAGGTCCTGATGTCATTCTCTGGGGAGTACCGTAGCAGGTATCTGCAGCAAGTGCCTGGATCTCGATGGTAAGCGCACGAGCACCCTCCATCGCAGATGTAATTGCTGAACCCGGTGCCTCAAGAGGACGGCCTGTGATCATGAGAGCACTGCTGCTGTCAACGGGTCTTAATCCCTGCTGAGTCATCTCGAAGAATGCAAGCTCTCCAGATCTTCCGAATCTGTTCTTAACCGATCTTAGGATTCTGTATGCACCTGTGCTGTCACCTTCGAAGTAAAGAACGGTATCTACCATGTGCTCGAGAGTCTTCGGACCTGCGATCGCACCGTCCTTCGTGACATGTCCTACGAGTATGATGGGAAGTCCGTTGCTCTTCGCAATCCTGATAAGTCCTGCCGTAACTTCACGTGCCTGGGAAACACTTCCGGGAGTGCCGTTAACTGACTCTGAATAAAGTGTCTGTATGGAATCTATGATGCAAAGTGCGGGCTTCGTCTTGGACAGTTCTTCTGCTATGAGTTCGAAGCATGTCTGTGCGCATATGATGATGCGGTCGCCGCTGACTGAGAGTCGGTCCGCTCTCATCTTGATCTGTGCGGGTGATTCCTCACCTGATACATAGAGGATATCGCCTTCGCACTTGAATGAATTCGCAAGCTGAAGGAGGATGGTGGATTTACCGATACCGGGTTCTCCTCCGAGGAGTGTTACGGAACCGTCAGTGATTCCGCCTCCGAAGAGTGTATCGAGCTGATCGATGCCGGTGGAAAGTCTGATGTAATCTTCCTTGCCTGCTTCAGTGAGCCTTACGGTCTCACGTCTGTCTGTCCATGAATAAGATGATGCCTTGAATGCGGGGGAGTCGCTCTTCGAATTGGAAGAGGACTTACCGGAGCCTGTTACGGTAGTGGATTCAACGAGCGTATTAAAGCTGCCGCATCCGGGGCACTTGCCCATCCATCCGGTAGTCTCATATCCGCATTCCTTGCAGAAAAATGTAACGTTCTTTTTTGCCATACAGAAAGTATAACACCAAGACGCGATTTCTTATGGGTGATTAATGTCCCTCTTAAGCGGGAATTTTCGAGTGGTCAGCCCGATTTTTCACAGGATTTTTCTGAATCTCTCTACAGCTTCGATAGTCTTCTCTCTTGAGCTGAATGCAGTGAGTCTGAAATATCCGTCTCCGCCTGCACCGAAGCCTTCTCCCGGAGTTCCTACGACCTGTACTTCGTTAAGAAGCTTGTCGAAGAAAGTCCAGCTGTCGCATCCTTCGGGACACTTGAGCCATACGTAAGGTGAGTTCTTGCCGCCTGTGTAGAAGATGCCCTTCTCGTCGAGAAGATCTGTGATGAGCTTGGCGTTCTGCTTGTAGTATTCGATGTTTGCCTGGCATGCCTTAATTCCTTCATCGGAAAGTGCAGCTTCGGCAGCTCTCTGAACAGGGTAGGATACGCCGTTGAACTTTGTTGCCTGACGTCTCTTCCAAAGTGCTGCGACAGATACGCTTCCTGCCTTAAGCTGCTCGGGAACTACAGTCCAGCCGCATCGAACTCCCGTGAAACCTGCGAACTTTGAGAAAGAGCAGATCTCGATGGCGCACTCGTATGCACCGGGGATCTCATATATTGTGTGAGGGATGTTGTCTTCGCTTATGAATGCTTCGTAAGCCGAATCGTAGATGATGAGGCTTCCTGTCTTGTTTGCAAAATCTACCCAGTTTGTGAGGCCTTCCTTGTCGTAAACGGCACCTGTAGGATTATTAGGGGAGCAAAGATAGATTACGGAACCTTCATTCTCGGACTCGTTAAGTGAATCGGGAAGAGGGAGGAAGCCGTTCTCTCTTGTGCCGTTGATGAATGTGATTTTGTTGCCGCTCATCGTGTTGGAATCAACATAGACGGGGTAAACGGGATCAGGGATTATAATTGGGTTCTCTCCTAAGATATCGACGATGTTTCCGAGGTCGCTCTTGGCTCCGTCAGAGACGAATACATAATTAGGATCTACCGTAACACCGAGGTTAGCGTAATGGATAGCAATCTTATCGCGAAGGAAACCGTAGCCGTACTCCGGCGGGTATCCTCTGAATGTCTCCTGGCTGCCCATCTCTTCGCTTGCCTTAACCATTGCCTTAACAACAACTTCGGGAAGGGGCAAAGTAACGTCGCCTATGCCCATGCGGATGATCTTCGCATCGGGGTTAGCTGCCTCGTAAGCTCTTACGCGGGATCCTATCTCAGAGAAAAGGTATGTCTCCTTAATGTTCGAAAAGTTTGTGTTCGTCTTAATGTTCATATAAACCACCTTAGCAATAGCAATAAAAAAGCGCTCACCCATAAACTGCCCTAAGGCCCGTTACCGGATGAACGCCATTGTTCCGACAAAAATCTATCACGCACGTAGGCGAATGTCAACTTTAATATAATATTCTTACAATCAAGCATTATCAAAATCCGGTGAACGGCTGTATAATTACAATGACTCATTATGTGGTGAACACTAGAAAGGGATAGTCGTAAATTTGGAAACAAAGTGGAGCAGATATTACGGTGACGATGTTTTTGTACCGGATATCAAAGAAGGACAATCTGCATACGAAGCTTTTCGAGATACAGCGCAGAAATACCCGGAGAGAGTTGCAGTAGAGTACGGTAAGAGGAAGTTCACTTACAAGGAGCTTCTTGCTGAGGTAGACAGATATGCTTCCATCTTCTCTGTTCAGGGCATCACGGCTCAGGACAGGGTTATGATCTCGTGCAGAAGAATGCCGCACCACATCATCGCATTCTACGCGCTTAACAAGATCGGTGCAGGTGTAGTCTTCGTTATGCGTAATGCAAGACCTGAGACCTTCGCGAAAGTAGGAGGACAGCTTCGTGCTTCGTACATGATCATAACGGCTGAGGTATTCCCCAAGTACCGCATGATGCTCATCCACACACCGATTAAGAAGATCATTCTCACAAGAAGCACGGATTATGCTTCTTCCACGGAATTTTTTAATCCCAATATCCTCGAGCAGAGAAGACACGAGTATTACGATACTGAGCAGGACAAGGGGCGGCCCGGTCCCGAGATACTGTTCTGGACGGATCTTTGGCAGGGCGATCTTCCCGAGGTTAATACCCAGGTAAGTCCTGACGACACGGCTCTTTGCTTTACGAGCGGAGTTGCTGCAGGTGATGTTAATCTCACCAAGTTAAGTTCCCGTGCATTGAATGCGCAGGCCAAATTAAGCGCCTTCCTTCTCGGTAAGGAACAAAGCAGGGTTTTCTCGTTCATAAGACTCGACTTCTCGTTCGGTGTCTGCTTCGCGCTTCATACGACTTTGCTGTCGGGTCACACTTATCTTGTTAATACCCAGAAGGACCTCGAGTTCTCCGGACACGATATCAATATCTATAAGCCGGACATCCTGATAGGATATCCTCAGATGATAACGTCGTTTATCGACAGCAAGAAGATAAGCACCAAAGCGCTTAGCAAGGTTAAGACTATCTACTCATGCGGCAATCTTATGTCCGGCGCCGATTATCACAGAACGAGAGACTTCTTTGCAAAGAAGCATCTGAAGCCAAAGGTAATAAGACTTTACGGCATTACCGAGACAGGTTCTGTCTGCATGTACATTCCTGAGCTTGAGTTCAGACCTTCCGTTCTTGGAATCCCGATCCCCGGAGTTCGTATGAAGATCATGAACCCCGAGACTAACGGTGAGCAGATGTACGGCGAGACCGGTGTCATCGCAATCAACACACCTTCGCACATGTCAGGTTATGTCAATGCGGTCGACGATACGAATACGGTAATGAGAACCCTTCCTGACGGAAGTACATGGATCCTGTCAGGTGACTTGGGTACTGAAGATGAAGACGGAGTGTTCCACTATGTCGGAACAAGACGAAGGATCTTTGATAGAGGCGGAATGCATATTTATCCGCAGATGATCGAGGATTCGATAAGAGCCGTTTACGGAGTTGAGGAGTGCTGTGCAGTTCCTCTCGAGCGTGACGGACAGACAATCATCAAGGTCGCAGTAAGACCTGTGTCCGACTTCCTGTTTAACAACGACAGACTCAACGATCTTAAGGATCAGATTGAGAAGCTTTGTGAGATGGAAATGCCGGGCCCCATGCGCCCTGATGAGTATGAATTTGTGGCTTATCTGCCTACTGAGAAATATGGAAGGGTAGATTACGAGAGTATTATCAAGTTGTTCAAGGAGGAAGAAAATGAGCAAGAAGATCACGAGAACATTGGCAGTGATACTTCTTCTGTCGATGGCGTTTAGTATTGCCGGCTGCTCAAAGATCGAAGAGTTCTTTGATCTTGGTGACAGCCACAGCAGACGCGAGAGAAGAAGACGTGACGATGACGATGACCCCGATGAAACGGAAGAGACTGAGGAGACAGAAGAGACTGAACCCGGTGAGACTACACCTGTTCCCACAATAGCTCCTGTTACCAACGATCTTACTTATCCGGATCACATCCCTACATACGAAGAGATCCATCCCGTACATGCAAACGGAACCGTTTCCGGTGCGGAAGCTGTCGAGATCCTCAATGACATTGAGGATGAGATCCTTACGGATTCCTTCGAGGGCAGTTATGTTTATGCTTCCATCTATTTTGATGATCTGGAGAGCATGGGCATTGAGTTCGATAGTATCGGCTGGGGTGATGTTGAATTCGAGACTACCCAGGAAGATATCGATGATGTTCAGGATGTTCTTGACAGACTCTATTCGATCGACAGAGACAGTCTTGATACAGATGACAGAATCTTCTATGACAAAGTTCTCTACGATACAGAGCTTACGGCTTATGCCATTCAGTACTCCGCATTTAATTACTACGAGAGTGCATTAAAGCCCCTCACAGGTCCTCAGTCCGAGGTTCTCTTCATCCTTGAAGTTTTGGATTTTGAGACAGTTGAGGATGCCGAGAATTACATTCTTGTATTAAGAGACACAGACAGATACTACGATGCTCTTTGTGAGTTCGAGGAGACAAGAGCGTCTTACGGTTATGTAAATTCCGACAGCGTTTATGAGGAAGTTGCAGAGAGCTTCGAGAACCTCGTTGCCCAGTCTGAAGACTGCTTCCTTTACGATTCATTCCGTGATCGTCTTGACAACATTCAGGGTCTTTCAAATGCCGATAGAGATGCGCTTATCGAAGAGCATGATCAGGTTATGCATGACATCGTATTCCCTGAGTTCCAGGAGTGCGCTGACCGCATGAGAGCTCTTGAGTGCGGCGCCCCTGAGGTCGGTGTATCCGATTATCCGGGCGGAGATGCTTACTATGCATACATCTTTGCAACACAGACCAACTCCGGCAGAACGATCGATGAATCGATCGAACAGCTCGAGGCTTACACAGATTCCGTAATGGATACTATGATGAGCGTTGCAGCAAGCGGCGATTCTTCATGGATGGATGAGTATCTTTCACATGATTATTCAATGGGTGATACACAGGAGAATCTCGATTATCTCTATGATATCGTTCAGGAAGATTTCCCTCCAATCCCTGATCATGACTACAGACTCATGACAGTTCCCGAAGTGTTCGAGGATGATTTCTCACCCGCAGCATTCCTGGGTTACCACTTGGACAGATTCGATCACAACATCGTTATCACTAACGAGTCTTCCATCGGTTCTACATTCGGTATTACATGTGCTCACGAGGGTTATCCCGGACACATGTACGAGTCTTTGTACCACAGAGCCGCTACATCTCATCCTTATATGTACATTGCTGATTCCATCGGCTATGCAGAAGGCTGGGCTACTTATGTTGAGAATTACGCATTTAAGTATTTCAGCACAAGTACAGCAAGTACGCTCGTAAGAGTTGAGGATCAGATCAACAGCATCCTCTTCGCAAGATTCGACCTCGGCATTAATTACGAGGGATGGTCTTTGCAGGATTGTGCTGACTGGTATAACGATATTACCGGTTCATCAATCAATGCGACAGCATTCCAGGATGCATATAATCTCCTCCTGTCAGATCCCGGATACGGAATCAAGTACGGTCTCGGATTTATCAACACAGGTATGGTTATCGCACAGCTTCAGGAAGAATTCCCTGACGCAAGCGACCTCGAGATTCATACTGCTTACCTTAATTCTTTGTCAGGAACATTCGAGCAGATCCTTGAGAATGCAAGATACTTCCTTGAGAATGATGAGCTCACAACTCCCGTTGATGAGTGGGGCGATGAATACGAAGGCGTTACTGTTGTTACAGGCGGAAACAGCGGTGATGCAGGTGACGACGATGACAGCGGCTCCGGAAGCGGCGGCGGTGGACTTATCGGCCACTGATAAATAGCTAATTAACTAAGAAGTTCCCGGGTGATTCCGGGAACTTTTTATGTGCGAAAGGGTTTTTGAGGATTTTTTGCATTAATCTGTTAATTGTTATTTACATTTTATCTACTGTGTTATAATTGATTTGAATTATTAGATGGAGGTCGAACATGGCGGTTTTAACGAATCTGGCGAGCACGCTTACGGCCAGATATTTCCCTTCCAAGACTTTAACAGATGCTTTTTATCTTGACGGAAGACTTTTTGGTAAAAGAGAAGCACGTCAAGCAGATATAACAATAGAGAAGAATGAGAGAGGTTATTTCCTTTCAGTATTTGCACATCCGAAGCTTGCTAACTATGAACCCGGCATGATGCCGCCATACGAGCCGGAACTTCGTGGTACATGTAATGAAGTAAAGTTCGGATACAAAGAGATCGACGAGATGATCGAGGGCTTCCTCACAACTGCAGTCGACGTTACAGGAAAGTCCAGAATCGCAGAAGCTGACGACAGGACACCTTATTTCTCAGGCATTATCATCAGAGATTCAGAGGCTTTCGCCGTTACTATCGGTACAGGTCTCGCATTCCTTTACAGAGACGATACACTCTATCCTTTGACAGATGCAGGCATCCCCATGGAGCCTATCGATGCCAAGGGCAACAGAGTTGCAGACTTCCTTTACTATTGCTCATCCAAGACAGCTAACGCGCTCTGGTCCAATTTCTTCACATTGTCCCAGGACGACTGCATCATCCTTTGCAACAAGGAAGTATACGATGCATTGGGTCAGCGCGAGATCTTGAGAATCCTCGATGAGGCAGATGACCAGTGCGATGCCGCAGGCGTCATCATCACTCAGGCTTCCGCGAGAATGCCTGACGTTCCGATGCAGTTTGCAATCTCATTCGTTGAGGACGTCGTATCCGATGAGAAGAAGGGTCTGTTCGGCTTCAGAAAGAAGGCTAAGGAAGAAGATACTTCCGACATGAGCATTCAGTCTACATTCGACGGAGGTCTCGTAGGTGCCGCTGCCAACGCAGCTGCAGCTTCAGGATTTGCCGGAAGCATGACTATCGATGAGTATCAGCCACAGGAAGGCAATTCCTTCGTCATGTTCGGTGACAACGGCGGTAACATGGCTCCTCCCGCATCCAACCAGGTTGCTACTGGCAATCAGGGCATCGTGGTAGACGGGGCAGCTAAGAGCAAGGACGGCGATTTTGTCCAGTTCCTTGATCCTTCAGTAAACAAGGACGTATCCGAGGTTTCAGCCGAGGATGTCATGAAGACTTTGTTCCAAGATTCCGTTAAGGCTACCGCAGCAGCTGCCGCAGGCGCTGCAACTGTCGGTGCAGCCGCAGCAGCAGGAACGGCAGTGGCCGGTGCTGCAACAGGAGCCGCCGAGGCAACCGCAGGTGCTGCAGCAGTTTCCGGCGCGGCCGCAGCTTCAGCAGGTGCCAAGGAGGCTGCAGAATCAATCTTCGTAAGCGAAGCAGTTAATCCTTTCGCTGACATGAAGGCAGATTCTTCTGCTCCCATGAAGACGGTATCTACGACAGAGTTCGCTATTAACAGCGATACAGATGCAGATAAGACCAAGCCTGTTGAGAGACTTGATGCCGCATTTATGGCTAAGCTCGTTCAGGAGAGCGAGGAGATCGCAGCCAAGGAAGCTGCTAAGGAGGCTATGGAAGAGACACCTTTCGTTGCCGTTATGCCTGAGAAAGCTCCTGAGGTTGCTCCCGCACCCGCAGAGCCTGTTGCAACATCGCCTTTCGTTGCGGAAGCTTATGCAGCTCCCAAGGCATCGGTTGAGCCTGCACCGGTTCCCGAGCAGCCTTCAGAAGGCACATTCGTTTTCTCGCAGAGTTCAGATGAGACGGTGGTTCCCGATGTTACACCTGCAGATGCAGGCAGTGACTTCGATCCATATAGTGTAGGTAACGGCGAGGAGATGCAGAATGCCGAGCCTCTCGTATTCGGTGAGACGGGCATATTGACAGCTCCTACAGACGAGGAGATCAAGGAGGCAACTGAGGGTATTCCGGTACCTGAGTTCGACATTAAGAGCGAAGCTCCTACGATCACTGAGTCAGACAAGTTAGGAGTGGAGTTCCCCGTGAGCAAAGACTACGACAAGCCGGCTGAACAGCCCGAAGAGAACGTTGCATCCGAGTCCGCTAACGACTTCAGCCTTCCTTTCGAGAACGGCGCAGAGACAGTTAACGACATTCCCGAGCCGGTAGCTGAGCCTATCCCCGAGATGCCTATCTACGGTGCGAATGAGTATCAGACTCCTACGGCGGCAACCAATGCTGATGTACCCGTAGATGCACCCGATCAGGGAGTTTATTCCTACGGTCAGATGGTTAATAACGAGAACATGGCTGAGACGCCTGTTCCCGAAGCAGAAGTTGATTACAGTTATAGCGCTCCCGCACAGGCTCCTGTCGATCCGTTTATGGGTCAGGAGGAACAGCCCGTTCCTCAGGCAGACCAGTCTGAGTATGAGTCCCTGAGCCCTACGGCTTACGGTCCTTACGACGAGCAGCCTTACACCGAAGGTAAGTACGGATATACACCCGGACAGTATCAGGAAGGATACGATAACCCCGCAGGTGCACCCGGTGCCGTACCCCCGAGTTCTGATGATGACTGGATTAATTCTATTCTTGGAATCGATGACAGTGCATTCGATGCAGCAGGCGCAGGTGCAGCAGCAACTGCAGCCGCAGCAGAGGGCATGGACGCAGGAGGTGCAACAATGGCAGACAACGGTGGTTACGGATATAACCGACAGCCCGCTAATCCGGCTGTTCCCCCGATGCAGAGAAGACCCGGTGCTGCTTCAAGGCCCAGAACTTCTGCTTCACAGGGCAGCGGTAACGGCGGCGGAAAGCGTAAGGTACCCCGTCTTAACAGAAACGGTTACATGTTCCTGGCATTTGTCATCGTATGTATCGTATGTCTCATTATCCTCATCAGTGCGATCGTAAGATCCTGCGGTAAGGAAGATGCAGAAGCTACCGAGACAGATGTAAATGAGGTATCAGTAGAGACAACAGTAGTACTCGAGACAGAACCTGCTGTAACGACTACACAGGATCCTTCGTATCCTATCGGAAGATTCGAGTTCTCTGAGTACATCGGCTACAGAACATGGTGGGATCTCTTCAATAACGTTTACGGTATTGATGATATTGCTAACACATCCGATGCAAGAATCCAGATCATTCTTGACTATAACGGACTTGATGCAAGCTACACACCGAGCGCAGGCGATCAGCTCCTTCTCCCTCCTGTAGGCGTACTCGACGGTACTATCCCCGTTACGTTCCAGGTGGGCGGAGGCTCAACCACAAGCGCAGTAAGCGGTGAGGTTCAGACAGTGGACGGCGCATCTGAGACAGAGGCTGCTGCACCCGACGGAGAGGCTGCTGTTGAGACAGAGGCACCTGCCGCTTAAGCCAAACTGAAAATTATATCGATTAAGAAGCCGACAATTTACAAGTTGTCGGCTTTTAATATGGACTTTTGTAATATTTCAATGCATTTAATATATAACCTATAAATGCGGCCGTGTGCTATAATCACTAAGTTGTTTTTATTGTATGAAGGAAGGATATCTAAGCTATGCACAAGAAATTATTCATACCTGGCCCTGTTGAGGTAAATCCTGCAGTTCTTGAGAAGATGGCTACGCCTCTTATCGGGCACCGTACAAAGGATGCAACTGCTTTGCAGCAGGGTATCTCTGAGAAGATGCAGAAGGTTATGGCAACCAAGAACACAATCGTTCTTTCCACATCTTCAGGAAGCGGACTTATGGAAGGTGCTGTACGTTGTTTCACAAAGAAGCGCGCTGCAGTATTCTCAATCGGAGCTTTCGGTAAGAGATGGTACAAGATGTGTACAGCTAACGGTATCCCTGCAGATATCTTCGAGAGTGAGCTCGGACAGATTACAACTCCCGAGATGATCGAGGAGGCACTTTCCACAGGTAAGTACGACCTCATCACAATCACACAGAACGAGACTTCCACAGGTATCCATAATCCTATGGCAAGACTTGCTGAAGTTTACAAGAAGTATCCTGACGTTATCGTCTGCGTTGATACAGTTTCATCTATGGCAGGTGACTTCGTACCTGTAGATGAGCTCGGAATCGACGTTTGCATCACTTCCACACAGAAGTGCCTCGGTGTTCCTCCGGGAATGGCAATCGCTGCCGTATCCGACAGAGCAATCGAGAAGGCTAAGACAATTGAGAACAGAGGTCTCTACTTCGACTATGTAGAGCTTGTTAAGTTCGTTAAGGAGAAGCCTTATCAGTATCCTTCAACACCTTCACTCTCACACATGTTCGCTCTGGACTACCAGCTCGACAGAATCCTCGAGGAAGGTCTTGAGAACAGATATGCTAGACATAAGAGACTTGCAGCTAAGGTTCAGGAGTGGGCTAAGACACACGGCGGTCTTTACTCCGATCCTGAGAACCTCTCTGTAACGGTTACATGCATCAACAACACAACAGGACATCCTTTCTCCGATATCAACAAGGCTATGGGAGAGAAGGGCTGGCTCATCAGCAACGGTTACGGCGATCTTAAGGATAAGACATTCAGAGTCGCTCACATGGCTGATACAACAGACGAGGAGATGGATGCACTTCTCAAGGACCTCGACGAAGTCCTCGCATCTCTCTGATCACTACGTTAAATAAAGATTAAGGAGTATACATTATGAAGGTATTAATTACTGAGAGCATTGCAGAGCAGTCAGTTCAGTACTTGAAGGACCAGGGATACGAGGTTGAAGAGTATCTCGGTCATTCACAGGAAGAGATCAACGAGCACATCAAGGGCTTCCACGCTCTTATCGTAAGATCTGCTACTAAGGTTGGACCTGAACTCCTCGCTAACGCTGATTGCCTCAAGGCAGTCGGACGTGCAGGTACAGGTATCGACAACATCGACGTTCCTGCTTGTACAGAGCACGGCGTTATCGCTCTTAACAC
>CAMJGB010000012.1 GCA_946405115.1 uncultured Clostridia bacterium
AATCCATTGCCGTCTTTTACGGGTGTAAAATCCAGGTATGAAGTTCGATATGCGTAAAGATCTTAAGACTCTTATATCTATCGTCTTCGCGGCAGCTTTAATGGCCGTGAACATTAAGACGTTCGTAAGGGCAGGCGATCTTTTCCCGGGAGGCGCGAACGGTCTTACGATCTTAATCCAGCACATCTTCCAGATGACTACGGGATACACTCCTCCGTTCACTTTCGTTAACGTTATTCTTAACGCATTCCCGATATACATCGGTTTCAAGTTCATCGGCAAGAAATTCACCATCTACTCGATAATCATGATTCTGCTCGCGAGCACCCTCACGGACATAATTCCGGGCTTTGCGGTAACTCAGGACATACTTCTCATAAGCATATTCGGCGGCATCATAAACGGCGTCGCGATAAGCATCTGCCTTCTTTCAGGCGCGACCTCGGGCGGCACGGATTTTATAAGCATCTACCTATCCGAGAAGAAGGGCGTCGATGCCTTCAATTACATCCTGGGATTCAACGCTTTGATCCTCATCATCGCAGGTGCATTATTCGGCTGGGACAGGGCTTTGTACTCGATCATATTCCAGTACGCTTCCACCATCGTGATCCGAACGCTCTATCTTAAGTTCCAGCAGTCCACTCTCTTTATCGTCACGACCAAGCCTCACGAGATCTGCGAAGAAATCTATTCCGTCTCGAAACACGGCGCGACTATAATTGAGGGCGAGGGCTCCTTCGGACACTGCGAGAAGCACGTCGTCTACTCCGTCATCGCAAGATCGGATTCGCGCAAGGTAATGAAGTGCGTCAAGGACATCGATCCCGATGCGTTCATAAATCTCGTAAGAACAGAGAAGCTTTCAGGCTACTTCTACTTTAAGAAAGAGGATTAACATTAATGGCTGATAATGCCCGCATAAAGGTTGATAAGAATTCCGTCATCTCCGACATCGACAACAGGATCTACGGCTCGTTCATAGAGCATCTGGGACGCGCAGTATACGAGGGCATTTACGAGCCTTCACACCCTACTTCCGATGAGCTTGGATTTAGAGGTGACGTCATCGATCTTGTTAAGGAACTTAATGTTCCGATCGTAAGATATCCGGGCGGCAACTTCGTCTCGAACTTCTTCTGGGAAGACTCGGTAGGCCCCCAGGAGAACCGTAAGAAAAGACTCGATCTTGCATGGCGCACATTAGAGCCTAACGAGGTCGGCATCAACGAGTTTACGAAGTGGGCGAAGAAGGCTGACACTTCCGTCATGATGGCAGTTAACCTCGGCACAAGAGGACTTCCCGATGCGCTTAATCTTCTCGAGTACTGCAACCTTAACACCGACAGTTACTACTCCGAATTAAGGCGCAAGCACGGCGACGAGGAGCCCTACGGCATCAAGCTTTGGTGCATGGGAAACGAGATGGACGGGCCCTGGCAGGTAGGCCACAAGACAGCATACGAATACGGCCACCTTGCAGCAGAGACAGCGAAAGCCATGAAGCTTATGGACGACTCGATTGAGTGCGTCGTCTGCGGAAGTGCACACATCAACATGCCGACATTCGGCTCCTGGGAGAAGACCGTTCTCGAGGAAGCATACGACTACGTGGACTACATCTCATGCCACCAGTACTTCGAGAACAAGGCGGGCGACACCGAAGACTTCTTCGCCTCCATCGACGATATCGACAGCTTCATCAACACCGTCACCTCGATCTGCGACGAAGTAAAAACATCGAAAAGCTCCGACAAGACCATCAACATCTCCTTCGACGAATGGAACTGCTGGTACCACGTTCTTGAGCAGGACGACGAGATGATGAAGAAGGAACCGTGGGGGCTTGCTCCCCACCTTCTCGAGGATAACTACACCTACGAGGATGCCATCGCGAACGGCCTCGCACTTATAAAATTCATCAAGCACTCGGACCGCGTTAAGATCGCATGCCTTGCACAGCTTGTTAATGTAATCGCACCCATAATGACTGAGAAAAACGGTCCCGCCTGGCGCCAGACAATCTTCTATCCTTTCCTTCACGCATCAACATACGGAAGAGGAACGGCGCTTGTCACCGTGATTACTTCCGGAACTCACGATACGGCAAAGCACAAGGATGTTACTGATATTGAATCTGCAGCCGTGTACAACAAGGAGAAGGATCAGCTCGTCTTATTCATCGTTAACAGATGCCTTGATAAGACCATCCCTCTTAAGCTTGATCTTAGCGGGTTTAATGAATTTACAAACGTAAAGCACATCGCTCTTGAAAGCAGTGACATGCTTATTACAAACTCCGTTTCTAATGAGCAGGTTAAGCCCATCGAACGAGACGGCATACCTGCAACTTTGGCACCTGCTTCATGGAACGTATTGATCTTTACATAACAAAAGGGAGCGGATCGTAAGACCCGCTCCCCTTCTCTTTATACTCCGGATTCTTACTCGAATCCTTTTCTTCTCAAATCGTCCTCATCGTCTTCCGGATGATAGGATGTTCCAGACTGCCAGATCGGTGTTGACTGAATAGGAGTCGGAGCCTGCTCAGGATAATTAGCCTGAGGATAATCAGCCTTCGGATACTCGGCCTTGGGATAATCCGCAGTAAGAGGATTGTCGTTAGACTTCAAGCTGTCCATTCTCTTCGATACGCTTATGCCCGAGATAACAAGAATCGATATCCACATTATTCCGAAGAATACCATGAACAAACCCGTCATGCTGCCGCTTATTAAGGTCATGATTCCGCTGAACAACGGGATGAGACCTATGAAGCCGAAGCAGATCAGAACCAACTTCGTTGCCGACTTTGTTCTGGCCAAAGCCTCCGGGCTCATGGGGACAGTTCCGCTAGGTGATGCACTTTTACTCTTAACATCTTCATCCGTCAGAGGAACCTCGTCATACTCAACTCCTCTTTCCTTGATCATGGTTCCGATGAGTGCAACGATGGGGATCATGAAGAACGCACCCACGAAGAGGAACGGAAGAATAGCAGAAATCGGGAACTTGTTCGAGAAAGCCTTCTCGGCATTCTTCTTAAGCTCCTTAAACAAAGCCGTAAATACAGGACCCGGACGGGCTCCGTTCTCGAAGTTCTCCTGAACCTGCTCAACGATCGAATCATCAACCGCCTCAGTGAACAAGGGGTCTGTATCGTTGCCCTGCATTATCTCCCATGAATAATCGGGAACACGAAGTGAACCTGAACGGAAATCCTCAACCTGATCTTGAGGGATAGAATAAACGATCAGATAGTGCTGCTCGTCATGATATTCCATCACGTACTTCTGATAAGCAAAGGACTCAAGATCAGCATAGTAACCTACGTAGTCTTCGTCATACATCGTATAGATGATGGGGCAGATTCCGGTTACATCGTTGTAATCCTCGAGAATTTCCTCGAGTTCTTCCTCATCCTCTTCGCTTATTACGTCGATGTTATCGATGACTCTTGTATTGGGCCAATCGTATTCTTCAGTAAGTCTCTTCGGGAGGCTTGTTGAAATACCAATTCCCATGATGCCGAAGAAGAAGCCTCCGAAGAGGATCAGCATGATCAGGCTTGCAAGATTGTTTCTCTTACGGGGATCGGAATTAGAGTAGAAATATTCCTCTCTGCCGTCCCTGTATCTTCTTCTGTATCTTCTTGAACCTGGAAAATAACGATGTGATGTTCTTGTGGAGCTGCCTCCGCCGTGTGAACCGCCGTGGCCTCCTCCGCCGTGTGAACCTCCGCCTCCGCTGTGTGGCATATACGTACCCTCCTTAAACCTTATTCCAACGTAAATATACCATAAAGAAACCTGCCGTTATATACGGCAGGAACCAACTTAAACTATTCTTAAATATTACTTTCTTAAGGCCAGAAGCCACGCCGCTATGTGCATGGCCTGCTGGAAGTTGCCTGTCTTAATAAGCTCCTCAATCTCGTCTGCAGTAAGCGTTACAACGTTGATGAATTCAGTCTCATCGAGATCTTGTCCGGACACCTTCCTGCAGTTTCTTGCCACATAAAGATGAGCATAGTTATCAGCGATCGTCGCATTGGACGGAACAGTCAGAAGGTGTTCCCATTCATCGGATTCATAGCCGGATTCTTCCTTCAATTCACGCTTCGCAGCTGCGAGTGCATCCTCAGCTTTGATGTTCTTATCACCGCCGTATTCCTTGCCGTCAGTACGCTCGATTCCGCCTGCAACAAACTCAGTCGTGATCTCCTTAATGCCGTGTCTGAACTGCTTAACGCAGATGTACTTGCCGTCTTCGTCTGAAGCTACGACAACGACATAATCTCTTCTGCTGTAACTGTAGTAAGGTTCGAACTCGCGGCCGTCAGGAAATCTGAATCTTGAGCTTCTGAAGTCTATCCATTCATTCTGAATAAGGTGCTCCGTCTTTATCTCTTCCCAGCTTAAAGGATCCTTCATAGGTATCCCTCCTTACATCTTCGAATAGTACTCCTCGAGTCTCGGACGGGCATTCTCATAAGCGGTCTTAAGCTTGGGATCGAACTGTGTCCCCATACCTTCCATGATGATCGAATCAGCCTTCTCAAAGCTGAATGCATCCTTATAAACACGCTTGCTTACGAGTGCATCGTATACATCCGCGATAGCCATAATCCTGGCCTCAAGAGGAATGTCTTCGCCCTTGATACCCTCGGGGTAGCCTGAACCATCGTATCGTTCATGATGATAATGTGCAACATTCTCGGCGATGACCTTGAAGCGCTCGTCGTCTGTATTAAGAAGGATCTCGTGAATTACCTTCGCACCCTCTGCGGCGTGAGCCTTCATCTTCTCGAACTCCTCAGGCTCGAAGCGTCCGGGCTTTCTTAAGATCGCATCATCAACCGCGATCTTACCCAAGTCATGCATCGGGGCTGCCTTGATAACATTCTTGCAGAATTCAGGATCGAGCTTAAGCTCTCCCTCCTTCATGATCTCATCAATTAGGATCCTTACGCCTTCACTTGTTCTCTTGATGTGACCGCCCGTGGAATTGTCACGGCTTTCAACCATCATTGCAAGGCTCATGATGAGGTTATCGTGCATCTGTACGATGTGCTTCGTCTTCTCGCCAACCTCATTCTTAAGGTCTTCGTTATAGTTATCGAGAAGCTTAATGTATTTCTTGTTCTCGGTATCATCCGTGAATGTTACGATGTAGCCTCTTTTCCTGTTGCCGTCGTAAAGGTAACTTACCTCGACATCGTAGTATCTGTCGTTGTCGGGATTACTATCGTCATCCCTGATCGTATAGAGATACTTGTTGGCACCGTTATCGTTCTTAAACGCCTCGAGGAAGTGACGGATCTTACGCTCGGAAGGCTTATATCCGAACATATCGTCCACGGCGTGGTTGTTTAATTCGGGAACTAAGATTTTCGCTACGTCGTTGCTGCCCAGCAAGCGGTACTCGAAGTCGAACGAGATGTAACCTATGGCTTCCTTATGCACGAGGGAATCGATTACGGTATCACCGACGTCGTAAAGGTTTACCCTGTATGCTATAAGAAGGTAAATGAACTCCGCTATGCAGAAGCCGACGGGCACGAGCTCAAGGTTACCTACATCGAAAAACCTGCTTACGACGTAGCCTAAGATGCACAAAATATCCGGCAGCACGAGGAGCGTGAGGACCCTTCTCGGAGCTTCCTTCTTCTTAAACCATGCGTAGATAAGTGTGATAAGGCCCGTGAAGAAAAGGATGCCGAGCACAACGTAGAACATCGTGTGCATCGGGCCGTATTCCTTAACAAGAACGAGCGCATCGTCAACCTTTTTTACGGAGTAGCTTTTGTAGAAAAGCGTGTTGCTTCTTAAGGTCAGCACCGCCGCGTACATCACGGCACATACGCCGAACATGGCAGTTCTGATCTTCTTATTAACGTCGATCTTACATAAGTTAAAGATACTGAATACTATGAAAAGCTGGAGAAAACAGCCTCCGACATAAATGACCTGGGTCGCAGTGATAGCGCCACCCAGGTCGTTTGCAATAGACAAAAGGAAGTAACCGACACACGCGATCGGTACGAGCGTGAAGATCATCGTGAAGTTTACATCGAAGTGCTTATGCCAGATGTATATATATGCTGCAGCAAACAGCAGTGAGAAGATAAGCGTACTTCCGTAAACTACCGATAACAATCCGCGCTCCCCCTTCGTATTGTTATGTCTTAGCTCTCTACATCAAGGACAACGTCGCCGGTATTAACCTGAATCGTGCAGTTACCGCCGTTTCCGTCACTCGGAATCGAAACGTCGCCTGTATTTACATTTACATCAAAGGTCTTCGCAGTAAGCAAAGTTCCTGCTATATCACCCGTAATGATCTCTACGTCAATATCGAACGCATCAGATCCGTCAAAGAAGACGTCTCCTGAAGTCATGTAAATGTCTATTTCAAGTGACACGATGACGTTCTGCAAGTCAATATCGCCACTGATGCTATTATAATTCAGATTCTCACAGGTTACATCAACAAGATCGCAGTCGCCGGTTGTTTTGTCGATATTAATATCGCCGTTTACATCTGTATCCCTCATATCAAGATCGCCTGTTGAGATGTCGATTGTAACTTCATCAAATGTGAAGTGAGAGTCGAAGATTACATCTCCTGTAGTAACCTCTACTTCAAGATTCTTGTACTCATCTTCAGATAGATAAACAACAACCTTAGGTGACTGTGAGAAGCCGATGGTGAAATGAGGAATCCATTCATCATCTGAAGTAATCGTCAGTGTATCTCCCTGAACTTCAACCTCATGATCCATGTCTTCGTACTCATACAATTCAACACGGCAGTTACCGTTTCCTGCTGATCTGAATACAACATCATCTGATACAACATCGATGCTGATATTGTTGAAATCATGATCGATATCAACGATCCTAGGATCAACTGTCTCCGGATTAAGCGTAAGAACATTTATGCCTCCGATGGCAAATGCAGTTCCTACCATAACGGATCCCACTACAAGTGTGATAAGTGATCCTATTGCTACTTTTCCCATTGCTTTCATAATCTATATCCCCCTTACTTACCTACAAACAAAGACTTTATTCCGATAGCCATCTTCTTGGTAAGGATCACTACACCCTTGGCCATATAGAAAGATCCGATGAACAAAAGTACTCCGAGTGATCCAACTGCAAGACCTGCGCCGATCGCTGCAATGCCGCCCAAGAAACCTGTCTGCATAAAGAAGAACACCGATGCAACCAGGCAGGCAATTCCGCTTATTACAAGAGCAACTGATGTTGCAAAGAACGAGAAAACAATCGACCAGAGCGTAATGTAAATCGAGAAGAAAACTGCGAAGAATGCGATGAGCAAAGGGAGCCACAGAGGAAATCCAATGACAAGCAATACGATCGCCCAAGCAGGCATTCCCTTCTTCGGAGTTACCTTGTTCTTAACAAGCTTTGTCAACGGATATTCCGCGAGGATCGTGTTTACGACTTCATCGACTGATCCGATGTCAGCTACCGCTTCTTCTTCGGGAACACCGTCATCGATGCGGTCATCGATCATCTCGGAATAGAATGACAATCTTTCATTAATGTCGTCCTGCGGCAGTCCTGAAAGTCTGCTTCGCAACTGATCAATAAATTCATTCTTCTTCATGAGAACCGTCCTCCCTGGTTATAAAACGATATATAGAGAGGATCTCTTCCCAATCCTCTTTAAACTCATCAATTCGCTTAATCCCCTCGTCCGTAATATGGTAATACTTTCTGAGTCTTCCCTGATACTCGTATGTCTTAACCGTGAGCATATGAGCTGCCTCAAGGCGCTTCAGAATTGTATAGAGGGTGGATTCTGACAACTGAAGATACGGCTTCATGTCTTTGATGATCTGGTATCCGTATGAATCATCATTTCTGATCGCGGCAAGTACGCAAACGTCCAACAGACCGCGCTTTAACTGAATATCCATCATATACCTCCTTCCACAAAATACTTCTGTTTACGAGATACATCATATTACGAAGTATAGCGTGTGTCAAGGTATTATTTGATGATTTGATATAAACCGTGATGATTGCAGTAAGCGTATATTCTTCTTACTCCGTTAATTCTGAATCTGGCTTCGGCATTACCTTCGGGATAAAGCTTTGTAAACTGCATTCCCTGATCAGACACCGCTGCGATAAATGAGATGTAGTGATCCTTAGTCATGGGGTGATCTACGGTAACGTAGTATTCGTCCTCTACCCTCTCCACTACGATCTTATGCTCTTCGTCGCACTCCTCCGCTTCACACGAAGGAAGCGTGATTCCGCAGCAGCTTACTACGGCCTCACCAGTAGCCCTTACCGCATTGCCGCATACAGGACACACATAGAACTTGCTTCTTAGCATATTCGAAGCTCTGTTGGTGTTGTGGATATCAGAGCCGGACAAAAGCTCTATTACCGATATGCCGAGCACTTCTGCCAAAGGCTCGATCAGGCTTATGTCAGGAAAGCCCTGTCCCGTCTCCCACTTGCTTACAGCTTTGCTGCTTACGTAAAGCTTGGACGCGAGGTCCTCCTGTGTGAGTTTCTGCTTTTCGCGAAGCTTCTTAATGACAGCTCCCGTAACGTACTTATCCATGTTGATAGTCTCCTTTGATTTGATGCCTCGAGCCTATCACGCACGCATGTCGCCTGGTACCTACGCTTCGTGGAGTTTCTCTATGATGATGGTAACGGGACCGTCGTTTATCGACTGTACTTTCATGTCGGCACCAAATTCGCCGGTCTCTACATGGAAACCCTGTGCCTCGCACTCGCTTATTACAAGCTCATATAAAGGAATCGCTTTCTCGGGTCTTGCCGCATGGAAGAAGCCCGGGCGCCTCGAAGAGACGTCGGCATAAAGCGTGAACTGACTTACTATCAGAAGCTCGGCACCCGCATCCTTGGGGTTGATATTCATCTTGCCGTTCTCGTCTTCAAATATTCGAAGGCCGCAGATCCTATCGGCAACGTACTTTGCCTCCGCCTCACCGTCGTCCTCATGAACGCCGAGGAGTACCAGGAAACCTTTTCCGATCTTGGATTTAACTTCGCCGTCTATGGTGACGGACGCTTCACTTACTCTTGTTACTACTGCTCTCATAATGGGTTAATGATACACCTTCGGCGTGATAATATCAGCCGTTATACTTAAGGCACATCATTGTAATGTCATCGAACTGCTCCGCGCCCTTAACGAACTCATTGATTCCGTCCATCACATTAGACAGAACTTCCTTGGGCGCTGCATCTGGATCTTTGTTAAGAGCATCAAGCATTCTCTCGTTGCCGAGAAGCTCATTCTTGGCATTGGTTGCCTCAGGAACTCCGTCCGTATAAACGAAGAGGCTGTCGCCCGGATGAAGCTCGAATTCGTGCTCCTTGTACTTAACTCCCTTTAATGCTGCAACGGCAGGAGAATGGCGGTAAATGATGAGCTCGTATTTGCCGTCGGCTCTTCTTAAGGTCGGATGCTCGTGGCCTGCGTTTACGGCGATGCCCTTGCCCGTGGAGATCTGAAGAAGACCTATCCATACAGTAACAAACAGGTGCGCATCATTACCTTCGCAAAGCTGCTGGTTAACGCTCGTAAGCGTCTCGGCAGGAGACTCACCGTTCTGAAGATGTGACTTAATAAGAACTCGTGCGATCATCATGAAAAGCGCAGCAGGAACACCCTTGCCGGATACGTCCGCCATGACGAGAGCAATGTGATCGTCATCAACAAGGAAGAAGTCGTAGAAGTCTCCGCCTACTTCCTTCGCAGGTGTCATGCTCGCATAAAGATCGAACTCGGAGCGCATCGGGAACGCAGGGAAAAGACTCGGCAATTGGCTCGCCTGAATGTCGGTCGCCATGCTTAATTCCGTGCTTAATCTCGTTGTGATTACCTGCTGCTTCTCGTAGGTCTCGTTGATATCCTCGATAATTACCGTGAACATGTAAACCGCGGCTCCTACTGTAGAAAAAATGATGAACTGAATGCCGTATGTAAACGACTGAATTACCATCGCTGCCAAAGGTGCGATGATGTAGATCCAGAACGCGGTCTTAACTCTGGGCGACATGTTCTTGTGGTACTTAACAAGAAGCGATGCATCGTATAGAAGCATCATCAGAGGCATGAGATTCGACAGAAGATAAAGCGAAGCTCTGTGATACATATTTGCTTCGTCGAAGTAGTAGATGAAGCCTCCGAACTGACCCATTACCGTGATGAGAATATGCGACACGAGGAACACCATGAGGACGAGTCTTAACCTGAACTCACGCTCCTTGGGAGGCTTAGCTACGGTAAGAACGCAGACAGATATCATGAACGCCATGAAGCCTGCGTTAAGTATCTCTATGAACATCATCGTATTAAGCCAGATGTGGACTCCGTCACCCGGAATGCCTGTCAAAAGCTGACGCACGAGATGCGACGTAATGTAAAGGAGGATCGTTGTGAAGAACACCTGGAAATAACGTCTGATCTCTTTACGAAGGTGATCAGATACCGTTATCTGAAGCAGGCACAGAAAGCACACACCGATGCCGACGGTGATAAATATGACGTTGATCAAATCCTGAGAAGTTAACTCAAAAGTCATAACCTCATCCCCCTATGGGTGTATTATCACACAGCAAACGGCCCCAAATAAGCTTTGAGGCCGTTTATTTAATATTAATTTAAATTATTAACAGATTGGTCGCTTTCTTTATGTTGTCAAAGGTATGACCGTCTTCTCAATAAACTCAACACGGTCGAAGATCCTTGGCTTAAAGGAGGGACACGACGCCCTTGGTGACGGATCTTTAATATCCCATTTGTTTGAGTTCAATGGCTATATCACGGTAGAAATCAACGATGTCCGTAATGCCGTCTAACTTCTTCTTAGTGAAGGGACGACGCCTTAGATCAACCTCATCACAGTGAGAGATTCCGCGTCCCGTTGCACTTGTAAAATGTCCTCTGAAGTTAGTCCACTTAACGGCTCTTGGTGTAAGCAATCCGTCGTTCTCACCCTCTACCATTCTTACAACAAGATTCGGGAACCACATGAGCATGTCGCCCGTAATCTTCTTGCAGGTAAAAGCATAGCTTTGGTAGTAGATATCAGGATCATCAGGATTAGACTCGTTAAATCTTGAAGCTTCGCCTGTCCTGAAGCTTTGTATCGAACTATAAGTTCCGGGGTTACGGTCACCTAATATCCTGAACCAGATGTCGGTAAAAAAGCACCCGATCCTTATAAGAAAATCCGGCAGCTTAAGAAGCTTATCCACTGTATAGGAACCATTATGCGGAGTGTTGATGGTCGTAACCGTCGCGATAAGATCGTTGATCTTCAATGTCGATATCGCATACCTTATATCAAGGCCGCCCTTCGAGTGCGCGATGACATTAAACTTCTCTATGTGATTCTCGGAAGCGATCTTCCTAATCCTGTCTGCAAGATACTTCGCATTGTCTTCGATGGAACCGCAGCTGTCCTGATTGCCGTAATAAACCAAGGCGCCTTCGCTCTCGAGAACGCCCGGAATCCTGCCCCAGTAATTAAGATGCTTCCTGTCGCGGAAACCCATGCCGTGAACAAGCAGTATCGGATAGCGGAACGACTCCATCATAAACCTTTCTGCTTAAGTCCGCTTACGATATCGACGTATGTTTCTCTTACATCGAAGCCGTCGATATTCTCACGCATAAGGTCGATCATGTCGCCGTGCGTAATACCTCTGCTCTTCTTGGGAGATACGTAAGTAAAGTCTGCACCCCACTTCATGGAAGGGATCGATACAAGACCGTCGTTAGGTCCGTCGAAGTAATTTACGAGGTGATAAGAAAGGTTCAGAGGGAACCTTCCGCTTGCTGCACGAACTGACTTGGAACCGATACTCTGGTAGTAAACACCATCTATATCCGGGCACTTCTCGTTAAAGGTCTTTGCCGCCTCCGAAGTAAGGTCAGATACGGCTGCGATGAAGTCGGGATTCTTGTCACCAACTTTTCGAAGTGCTGCGTTATACTGCGATGCCACGGTATTCTTAAGTGCCACCGGAGCCTTGCCGAGAAGGTAGTCGGCGAACTGGCAGCCACGGTGCGGCGTGTTTACTGTAGTAAGAGAAGCAACATAAGGTGCCATGCCGAAAAGCGTAATCGCTGCTCTTGAATCGAGACCGCCCTTCGAGTGCGCGATGATGTTAACCTTGCCGCAGCCTGTCTGATCCACGATCTCCTTGATCCTTGCAGCCAACTGCTTGCCGCAGTCTTCGATGGAGCCCGCAGACTCCTGGTTACCGTAATAGATGGTAGCGCCGTTTGCCTCAAGGTCAGCGGGAACACGTCCCCAGTAGTTGAAGTTCTTGAAGTCTCTGAAGAACACGCCGTGTACCATAAGAAGCGGGTACTTCGTAGCGCAGATCTGGTCTCCCCTTCTCTTCTCGTTAAGGTAGTATCTTGAGCTCTCGTCCTTATACTCTCTATAAGTAAGCTTTATGATGTAACCCAATGCGATGAGGTGTGCGACAGGGATCATGCCGCAGAGGATACCTATGAGTCTCCACTTAAGACCAATCTGCTTGGATGTGATATAAACCCTGATGATACCGTTCCAGAAGATGAGGTTGCCGACTACGATATCGATGATGATAGTAGCGATTACAGTGCGCTCGCCGAAGTCCCATCCGTTCATGACAAGGTATGTTGTAAGTAAGATCGCATCAGCGACGCATGTTATAAGAAATTCTATAAGAAGTGCTGTTCCACGCTGCGTGTTCTTAAGTCCCGCAAGAGGGAATCTTTTGAACGACGGGCATATGAGACAGAAGATAAAAATCAACGACAAAACAATGTATGCCGGCACGAGATAAAGCGGCTCCTGCGGGATGCCCGCAAGATCAAATATGATCAGCAGATTAGATATAAGAATAAAAACTATAGTCGCCAGAAACATCGTTATCTCTCCTTATTCAACAGCGCTTCAACCAACGCTCTTTTCTCATACAATACGCAGCCGCCTTCATGATCGTCGTTAAGAAGTCCGCCGTCCTGTAACGCCGTAAACAACGGTGACTTCAAAGCTTCCCTAAGTGAAGTCTCCCGGACATTTATGTCCGAATACGGCGAGAAAGGACAGGGCTCAGCACCGCCTATAGAATTGATGTGGAAGAACCCTCTGCCTGCAGCTACGCAGCCACCGCTGTTCTTCTCATCGCCGGGGAATGAGATGTATACCATCTCCGGGTGTTCTTCACGAAGACGTGCAATCTCATTCGTAAGATATTCGCGTTCCGCATCCCCGGGAGCAAGTTCCTTACTGTCGTCAGTTACGGGTACAAACTCCACGTAAATCACAGCCTTACAGCCGCGGTCAGAAAGCTCTTTCAGGAAAGACTCCGAAGAGACTTCACGCAAGTTCTCGGTGGTGACCGTTACTGAAGCCCCGAAGATAAGTCCCTTCTCATGAAGCTTATCCATATTTCCGATTAATTGATCGTAGACACCTTCACCTCGGCGGGCATCGGTAATTTCCTTCCCGCCCTCAATGCTCACAACAGGTATGAGGTTGCGGCACTTGTCAAAAAGTTCGAAGTAGCGACCGTTAAGGAACGTGCCGTTCGTAAATATCGGGAACAGGATATTGGGACAATTTCCCGCGGCTTCAATGACATCCCTTCTAAGCATCGGCTCACCGCCTGCAAGCAATATAAAACTGATTCCAAGGTCATCCGCTTCCTTAAAGATCATCAGCCATTCTTCACCTGTCAGCTGCTTTACCGGAACCTCATCTACTGTCGCGTGATTGCATCTTGAATAGCAACCTGCGCAGTGAAGATTACACTGACTGGTAATGCTGGCGATCAGGAAAGGCGGAATATGTTCGCCACTAGCTTCAGCCTTACTTCTCTTCTGGGAAGCTGCGCGGCTTGCAAGGGCAAATTTTGCCATGAAGGCACTCTCCTTAGGGTTCTTTAAGGTTGCCTTAATTATGTCGCCTACGACGCGCTCCACGCCGCGGGTCATGTATGTCTGTATATCAAAGCTCATTCTTACTAAGAAGTGTAACGCACTCGACACTATTTCCATTGTCCAAACTCATATACAGTCTCTCGCTTCCTATTATAGGTAAGGAGAACTCAATCTCCTTAAGCCATTGTCCATTGGGCTGCTTGTCCTCATATATATTAATCTCGCTAATGAGGATGGACAGCAGATTGTGCTTCTCTTCGTCGTTCATCTTACTATAGAGAGTATCGAAATACATCAGCGTTTTATATATGTTATCGGCTTCAAGCTTTGAGGTGTTGATTGAAACCTTCTTTTGTCTTGCGACCATTAAATCTGCTTCTATCTCTTCAATCTTGTCGTAAAGAGCATATATTCTATCGGACAGGTCCGACCTAATGAGATCAAAATGTTTATCATCAGGATTAAGCGAATCAGATTCTTCTATAAGTTTGCTTTTCATAGACAGAACTCTTCTTAATTCACCCTCCAAGGTCGCTATTTCCTTATCCAGTTCCAGAGTATCAACTTTTGACTCTATGCGATTCTTCATAACGTCAGCGAATTCCGGCTTTCTTACCAGCTTGATGATTATTTCTTCGACTGCAGTTTCAATCATTTTTGCATTGATTTGCTTCGCATAATTACACTTATGTCCCATTACACCCTGACGGTGCTTGCACGCATAGTAATAGTAATCTTTGTAAAGCTCGCCATTGCCCTTTCGCTTCCTTGCAGTGTTGTGATACATTGCTGCTCCGCATACGGGGCAACGAAGAAGTCCCGTAAGAAGATGGTTCTTACCATTGCCACCATCCTTCTTTCGTACATATGTCTTCGCATATAGCTCTAGTTTTGCTTGAGATAATGCCCATGTCTCATCATCAATTATCGCTTCATGAAGACCGTCAACGAGGAGATAGTTCTTCTGGCAGACTTGCTTATAGTCGTTACGGGTTCCATGAACTTTCTCTGTTCTGCGCCTTCCGTAAGCTATCTTGCCGTTATACACAGGATTATGAAGGATTGCCTTTATAAAGTATGTTGAGAAGTATTCATTTTTCCCGTTCTGTCTTATCTTCTTAGTATAGCCATGAGTTTGAAGGTATTTAGCGATACCTGTAATCCCGAGTTCTGTATTAACATATTTATCGAAGATTATTCGTATAATGGCAGCTTCGTCTTCTTCAATATGCAGCACTCCATTGTCCAGACTGTATCCATATGGAGCAAACCCGCCGTTCCATTTACCCTCACGTGCTTTCTGAAGCCTTCCTTCCATTGTTTGAATCTTGATGTTATCACGTTCAATTTCAGCAACGGCAGATAATACAGATATTATCAGCTTGCCAGCATCCTTGGATGAATCAATACCGTCCTCTACGCATATCAGGTTAACGCCAAAGTCCTGCATCGTCTGTAAAGTCGATAATACATCAGCGGCATTTCTTCCGAATCTTGATAACTTGAATACGAGTACATATGATACGGGATCTTTACCTTCCGTTATGTCCCTTATCATTTGGGAAAACGCCGGTCTGCCCTCGATAGACTTTCCCGACTTACCTGCATCTTCATACTCGCCGACAATCTCGTAATTATTGTACTCTGCGAACATACGCATCCTGTTCTTTTGAGCGTCAAGGGAATACCCGTCAACCTGCAAAGCGGTTGATACACGGGTATACATATATACCTTTTTCTTTTCTTCCATTATTATCACTCTTCCTTTTTGCTGATCTGCTCGAAGTAAGCAAGGAGTCTTTTTCTTGATGAATCATCAGTATTCCTAAGCACTTCTATCATCCTTTTCTCCTCATCGGTGAGAATAAAATCAGGATCCGATTCTTCCGTTCCCTTTAATAAGTAGGCAGTGGAGATCCCTAAAGCTTCACAAACAATAGGGATCTTCTCCGCCGTTGGATTTGTATGTTTTGTATTCCAGTCACTGATAGTGCTGGCTGTGATTCCCGTTCTTCTAGATAGTTCTCTAATACTTACTCCGTTATCGTTCATTACCTTAAAAAGTCTTTCGTTTATCGTCATGAGAGGCCTCCGTATATGCGTACGCTTATACGTACATGCTATCAGAGGTATCAATCCACGTCAATCTATAGTCCGTTCGCACTGTGAAAGCAGACAGGCATATCTTTGCAATGTCTCAGTACGCTTATCATAGAAGTACCAGACCTCAGGAGTCGGTAAATCATCGATACCGAGACCATTTCCGTACTTTTCGATCATTCTTGCCAGGAAATCGGCAAGCCCATTCCATTTATCATTCATATTAATCACCTGGCTATTCCGCCTTTACCCTTTCTTTTTAATAAGTTTTCTGTTTTTCTGCGAGCACGCTCCTTTTCTTCGAGTTCTTCCAGTAAACCCGGAGGCAGGAGACTAATCTGTTTTTGTAGTTTCTGCTGTTTGGCTTGAAGCTCATCAATCTGACCTTCACGTTCTTTGACGGCTTGCTCGAGTTCTTCCGTCTTTCCCTGCCAGTAATGACTGACATCTGCTTGTATTTCGATTCTTCTTTGAAGTCTCTCAACATGGTCGTTGACGGATTTGATCTGCTCCTTCATCTTTGCCATCTCGGGAGCATAACGGGAGATAAGTTCTATTGCCTGACTCTTTTTCTCTTTGCTCTTTATCATTCCGATATCACTGATAGCTTGAGAGATTTCTTCGTAATGCGACATGAGCAAATCGGCATTCTTGAAAAGATATGTCGGCAAGTGTTCACGATGTGTAATCCGTTTGGGTATCCCTCGTTGAATACTGGGATAGTACTTCACCATATGTCCATAGAAATCATCCTGTAGCTTTACGAGACCCTGCGGCCCGCCAATAATTGTCTTGGAAGACAGTTTTCCTTTGTCGGTAATGGGCACGAAGCAGATATGCATGTGCGGACTATGTTCATCAAGATGGACTACTGCGGAAAGAATGTTGTCCTCTCCGAACTTATCTGCAAAGAATTCATATGCTCTTTTGAAAAAGGCTTCGATGCCGGCTTGCGACATGCCTTTGAAAAAGTCAGGCGAGGCCGTACATATACAATCTTGCATAACAACACTGTCTTTGCGCATTCGGCATCCGACGGTCTGAATCCTTTTCAGGATCATATTCCTATAGCTGTCAGTTGGGTATTTTACGTGATAATCATAGCGGATACGACTGATATCAATATCCGGATTACTCTTATACTCATCCTTCTGACGTTCATGGTGTTTTTCGAGTCGCCCTACGGCTCCCATTTTGCATTTGCTGATTCTCATTATTGCGTATGACATTTTTTAGATTCCTTTCGTAGTTATGTTTTTGGGCAAAATAAAAACCCCGCTTCTTTTAGCGAGGCTCTCTTCGTGTTTTGGCAAGATATCAGCATATTTATGGTGTGTGTAAAAGTGACGATGACATCTTGCGGTTATCTTCGGTCTATACACCGCAACAGAGATAGAAGGACGCTTCTTATGTGGAATTGCCCGCAATAAGCGGCGGACAATTTCACAACGAAGCTTTGTTGTGTCGTTATAAGAGCGCGGGAATGGTGGCGCTCTTATATCTCCCCAACAACCTCGAATATCGTCGTACGGTCAGTCGTCCACTGGAAGACTGACCTCCCTAGATATTCTTTCTATATCTGTGGGTGTAACACACTACACCTTGCAAGCAAGGTGGTGTGCAAGGGGCCCCCCTTGACCCCGTCATTCTAAGGTGGAAATCTACACGCAGGTACCGCTTCGCCCTGCGCGTACATTTCCATCATCCGATCCTGTAACATACCTTTTCCTCCTTTCGCATGTTTTAAAATCAAAAAAGCGGTTGCTCTTGTGAACAACCGCTATGTAGTGCAGATATGTTATTGTAAATACTAGGCAATTCATTCATTTGGAAATTCGCATAATTACCCAAACCCATCGTACTACCCTTTTCAAAGCTTGTCAAGAAGCATATTACGCTCTCATAAATGGTAAGTAACATTTGGTTAGCATTCTTACGGGAATATAATTATGTATGGTCGATGGTGGTAGTGGAAATGCTATAATGAGGTTGTTCGAGAGAAAGATCTTGGCTAGTAATGAACATCGCAATGCTTGATATAATGAAAGTGTTAGATAACTATATTTTAAAATA
>CAMJGB010000013.1 GCA_946405115.1 uncultured Clostridia bacterium
CCCTCTCGATGACCAGAATGTATATGATCTTATAGGAAGAGGAGAGACGGTTGGCATATTCCAGCTTGAAAGTGCGGGCATGACCTCGTTCATGAAGGACCTTAAGCCTTCTTCGATTGAAGATGTTACCGCTGGTATTTCTCTTTACCGTCCGGGACCGATGGATCAGATTCCGAAGTATATCAACTGTAAGCATAATGCTTCAGCAATAACTTACGAGCATCCGCTCCTTGAACCCATCCTTAACGTAACTTATGGATGCATGGTCTATCAGGAGCAGGTCATGCAGATCGTTCGAGATCTTGCAGGATTCTCGATGGGTCAGTCGGACAACATAAGACGAGCCATGAGTAAGAAGAAGAAATCACTCATGGAGAAATACAGACAGTTGTTTATTTACGGTGGTGTAGATGAGACGGGACGTGAGATCGACGGTGCGATAAGAAGAGGTGTTCCTGAAGCTGTCGCAGATAAGATCTTCAATGAGGTTGTTGTATTCGCAGGTTATGCCTTCAACAAATCACACGCTGCATGTTATGCCATAGTGGGTTATTACACGGCTTATCTTAAGTATTATTATCCCGCCGAGTTCATGGCGGCCATGATGAATTCGTTCAGATTCAATATCGCTGCAGCTGCGTTCTATATCAATTGCTGCGGTCCGATGGATATCGAGGTTCTGCCTCCTGACATCAACCGAAGCGGAGCTAAGTTTACGACGGAGAGACTTCCTTCAGGCAAGATGGCCATAAGGATAGGTTTGTCCGTACTGAAGAATGTAGGTGAGGCTGCCGTAAGCCAGCTTACCGATGACCGTGATGAGAACGGTCCTTATGCTTCATTCGAGGATTTCCTCAGAAGAGGCGCGAAGCTTGGAATGAAGAAGAACATGGTCGAGTCATTGATCCTTTCTTCCGCGCTTGATTTTACCGGACTTAACAGAGCGACGATGATCGCTACCGTAAGGACCGAGCTTGATAAGATCTCTTCCGAGAACAGCCGTCAGGTGGAAGGTCAGCTTTCGCTTTTCGATATGGGTGCGGCAGAAGTTACGGGCAACGAGGATTCCATCAGGATCAACTATGTTGACGAGTTTCCCGAAGCGGAGAAGCTTTCCTATGAGAAGGATGTCGTGGGACTATATCTTTCCGGCCACCCGATGGCAGCTTACACGGATTTCCTTAACAAGTACTGTACTTACGATATGAGAATGGTAAGGGAAGTCGTTACTGAAGGCAGGACCGAGTCTTTGAATGACGATAAGCAGGTCATAATGGGAGGCATGCTTTTGTCGAAGAGAGTAAGGACGACGAAGTCCAAGACCGCGATGGCGGTTCTCATTGCCGAAGATATGTATGGCCAGTTCGAGGCGGCACTGTTCGGCAAGGTCTTTGATCAGTATGCATCATCAATCGAGACGGACAGACCGTATGTATTTATCGGACGGCGAAGAATACAGGGTGAGGATACGTTCTCACTGTCGATAGATGCGATGTTCCCGATGCCGGAGAATCCTTCGGAGGTTTCTGAAGTTACGAATCACTGGCTGTTCAGGAAGGTGTTTAATTCAGCATCAGGCAATTACAGCTTTACACAGAAGGCCAATGCACCTGCTCCCAAGCCCGTTGTCGAACAGTCTCCTAAGGAACCTGAGGTTCAGCGTTCAGTGATAATTAAGTTCAAGGGTGACCCGAGGGGGAAGGCTTATCAGAGGCTTCTTCACTTCCTCGTATACTTCCATGGCAATATGCCGGTTAAGATAGTTTTTAATGACGGAAGTATGACACCTCTTGATTCCATGTGTAATGTGGACATCTCCGATGATGTCCTTGTAAAGCTTTACGAACTGTGTGGCAGAGACAACGTTACTTTGGAGTGATTACTCTTCGTTGTCTTTATCTACATGCATATTTGAAAGCCAGATCAGCTTCTCGTATTCATTGAGGATAACCTGTCTTCCGTAGTAGTCGCAGTACCAGTTGTCGAGAGTCGTGCTTGCACCGTAAGCGGGGAAGAAGTAGTAGTTCTCGTTCTCAAGTGAGGGGAGACGCTCTGCTACAAGTCTAGCTCTCGGAATATGGAAAGCACCTGTAAGGATTGCTGTCTTGCAGTCTTCTGAAGATATGCCGTGCTCCTTACGGTGGTTCTTGATGATCGAGAATGAATAGATGAGACCAAGCTCGGTGTTACGGGCTTTGTTCTCGAGGAATACCTTGTCGGAACTTATACCGTGGTCGATAAGATACTTAGCCATGAACTCAGCTTCTGTAACTTTGCCGCTCTTATGAAGGTTGCCGCCGCTTACGATGAATGTAAGGTCGGGATTGCTCTTGGATATCTCGAGTGCGCGCTCAACCTTATACTCGCAGTTGCTGCTTCCCGCGATGATCATGTAATTGATGGGGAGGGAAGGATCGTCCTGACCGCTGAAGATAAGTGCATTAAGTTTGGGAAGATTCTCTTCCTTCTCCTTAGGATGGAACTCAAATCTGTTGATAGTAAGATCGATCTCTCTTGCCATGTCGTACGCGATGAAGTCAGCGCGCTCTACCTGGGATGTGTTCTTGGAAAGTCCGAGGAAGCAGTCCATCTTCGCATCGTGAAGCTTCATTGCACATTCGAAGTATCCCGGAACGTATGCATCAGACATTGACTCAGGACTTCTTTGAACATAATCGAGCATTATCTTGGAAGAGGTTACGATCTTGCCGCATCCTCTAAGATAGCTGTAGTTGAATAATCTGTCCTCACCGAATGAAACATCTTCGTTGAATCTGATGTTCATGTCTTCGATGTGACTTCTTCTATAGAACTTGTTGCAGCAGGAGTAGATCATGAACTTGTGCTCGCGGATATAAGCATCGGCGAATACGGATGAATCAGTAAACTCTCTGTCTGATACAGTGGCGGGCTCGATTCTGCCGTCGTAGAGCTTGCGCTCGATTCCGAATATGCGAAGGTCAGTGTCGTCATCAATGGAATCAAGAGTGCAGCTTATGAAACCATCCTTAAGGCGGTTATCAGGGTCAATGAAGGAGATATAATTGCCTGCGGCTTTCTCGATTCCTCTGTTCCTTGCCGCGGAAGCACCCTTATGCGTCTCATAAAGAACGGAGACGTTGTAGTTGCTGTTCTCGTACTTGCCTAATAAGTCGCGTGTTCCGTCAGTCGAACCGTCATCGACGATGATGAGCTCGCAGTCCTCTGTAAGCTGGCTTAAAACGGATTCTATACAGTCTTCAATATGGTCTTCGCAGTTATATGCGGGAATGATTACGGAATAAAGCATGGCAGTGTTTCCTTCAGTTCATCTACTCGGTTATTGTGCCATAGCAGGGGTGAATTCGCAATAAAACGTGATATAATAAGCTCATATATCACTTTCAACTTGCACTTGTCTTTATTGGTAGGGGGAGCACCATGAAGAAGATTACTAAGTCGAGGAAGGGTTTTACTTTAATTGAGATGGTCCTGGTTATCGCGATCATCGTTATACTCGCTGCGGTACTTGTCTTTGGCACCGTGGGATATCTTAACAAGTCTAAGAATGCTGCGGCTTCTTTGTCGGTTCATAACAGCAAGGTGGCCGAGATAAATGCCGAGATTGATTCTGAGATTTGATTGTACCGCTAATGGTGTATAATTAACCGAATAATAATGCCCCAATGGAGGTACAACCATGTTGAATATTCCTTATGATGAGACGAATGTCCCTGATATTAGTACGCTTACAGCCCCCAGCTATGACAATATCGACGCTAATACAGTAGCACCCGTTAAGAGAATCGGAGTTCTCACAAGCGGCGGTGATGCCCCCGGAATGAACGCTACGATCAGAGCCGTTGTACGTGCAGGTATCAATTCCGGTATGGAAGTATACGGAGTAACAAGAGGTTTCCACGGTCTTTGGAAGGGTGAGATTTCACAGATCGGTATGAGAGACGTTTCCGAGACTTTGCAGCGCGGCGGTACATTCCTCATGACAGCAAGATCCAAGACATTCACAACTGACGTAGGTGTCTTGAGAGGCGCTAAGATGATGGAAGTATACGGTCTTGATGCACTTGTTGTTTCAGGCGGTGACGGATCTTTCAAGGGTGCAAGAGCTCTTGCAAGACTCGGAGTTCCGGTAATCGGAATCCCCGGTACTATCGATAACGACATCGGATGCACTGATTACACAATCGGTTACGACACATCCATGAACACAGCAATGGAAGCTATCGATAAGCTTCGTGATACAGCTTCTTCACACGAGCGCTGCTCAGTTATCGAGGTAATGGGAAGAAGTGCAGGTTACATCGCACTTAACGTAGGTATCGCTACAGGTGCTGAGGTTATCCTTATTCCTGAGGTTCCTTTCGACTTCGATAAGGATGTATTAAGAGTTATCCTCGACGGAAGAAACAAGGGGAAGAGACACTACATCGTTATCGTTGCTGAGGGTGCAGGAGATGCTACCGACATCGCAACAAGAATCGAGAAGCAGACAGGCATCGAGTCAAGACCTACGATCCTCGGTCACTTGCAGAGAGGCGGTTCCCCGACTCTTCGCGACAGAACGACAGCTAGCCTTATGGGCGTTCATGCCATCGATTGTCTGCTTAACAAGAAGTACAACAGAATCATTGTAGAGAAGGAAGGAAAGATCACGGATATCGATCTCGAAGAGGGCCTTGCAATGCAGAAGACCATTCCTTCTATCGAGATTGAGAATGCTAAGAGACTTTCATAAAAGGAAGTAATGTATAAGTACACAACATTTGAAGCAGAAGCAGAACGTAAGAAAATCAAGGGCCGCGTATTAAGCGTCCTTGAGTTCGATAAAGTTAAAGATAAACTTCTTGAATTAACGAGAACGTCCTATGGGCGTTCTCTTACTTCGTCTGTATTTCCCACGACAGACCCCGATGTGGTCAGGGAAAGCCTCGAAGATACTTTTGAAGCATACACATTTGTAAGTAAGTTTGGTTCCCTGCCGATAGGTTCGTTCCCTCCCGTAGAGGAGAGCCTTAAGTACATCGATGCAGGCGGAACTTTGGATATGAGGCAGTTGCTTGATATTGCCATCTTTTTAAGAAGCATCGTTGATCTTAAGAAGGTTGTATCCGATGAGAAAAGACAGGATCTCGCCGACACGAATCTGTTTATGTCCATCGCGGCACTTGAGCCTGAGATGAGACTTCAGAATGAGATCTTCAACTGTATCGTGAACGATACGGAGATGAATGACCGTGCGAGCAACGAGCTCTATTCCATAAGACGTGAGACTAAGGACGTTGTAAGATCCATAAGGGTTATTCTCGACAGGATCATCAGAAACAGCGGCGATATTCTCCAGGAGCAGATCATCACGATAAGAGACGGAAGGTACTGCGTCCCTGTAAAGTCTGAGCAAAGATCCAAGCTTCCCGGCATTATTCACGACACTTCTTCCACGGGTCAGACAGTATTCATCGAGCCCATGGGCGTCGTTGAAGCCAACAACAGGATCCGTGAACTTGCATCACTTGAGGAAGCGGAGATCGAGAGAATACTCGAGAATCTTACGGCTATGGTCGGAAGATCGGAGCAGGTAATTAGAAGCGATATCAGCCTCATTGCGCAGATCGACTTCAATTCTGCGAAGGCTGAACTTGCGGTATCCATGAATGCCGTTAAGCCTATCATTAACACGAACGGACACATCAATCTTCTTAAGGCGCGTCATCCCCTCATCGATAAAGACGATGTCGTGCCGGTAGATATCGAGAACGGCGATAAGTACGGAACACTTGTTATCACAGGTCCTAACACCGGCGGTAAGACGGTAAGCCTTAAGACGTGCGGACTCATGACACTCATGACCATGACGGGATTAATGATCCCCTGTGCAGACGGTACGGAAGTTTCCGTCTTTGACAGGGTGCTTGCCGACATCGGTGATGAGCAGAGCATCGAGCAGAGCCTTTCGACGTTCTCGGCACACATCTCTAATATCGTGTTTATCTTAAAGAACGTAAGGGGAAGATCCCTCGTGCTCCTCGATGAGCTCGGTTCCGGTACGGACCCTGCCGAGGGTGCAGCTCTTGCCATAGCAGTGCTTGATGAGTTAAGGCAGAAGGGCTGTGTCGTAATGGCTACGACGCACTACAGGGAACTTAAGGAGTACGCGGTAACTACAGAGGGTGTCATGAATGCTTCCTGCGAGTTTGATACCGACACTTTAAGTCCTACTTACAGACTCATAATAGGAACTTCGGGTACAAGTAACGCTTTCATCATTTCGAAAAAGCTCGGCATGCCCGCGAAGATAATCGACGACGCGAAGACACGCATGACTGACGAGGACCTTAAGCTTAGCAAGCTTCTTACGGAAGCTGAGGAAGACAGAAGGAAGGCGGGCGACCTCGAAAAGGAGAACGAGCGCCTTAACAACGAGCTTAAGGATAAGGTACGTGAGCTTGAAGAGGAGAAGAAGTCTTTGAAGGCATCAAAGACCAAGATCCTTAACGATGCCCGTGCAAAGCAAAAGGATATGCTTGAGGAGAAGCAGGAAGAACTTGATGAACTCATCAGGCAGGTTAAGAAGAAGGCTAAGAAGAATTACGACGAGGATGCCAAGGCTGAGCTCGATAAGATCAGAAGAAGACTTCGTGCAGGTGTTAAGGATCTGACGGCTGACGACGATGATGTCATCGCGAATGTAAGCCTGCCGGGTGAACCTCCGAAGAAGATCGAGAAAGGTCAGAAGTACTACGCACCTAATCTTGGTGTTGTGGGAACTGCTCTTGATGCTTCTGATAAGCCGAATACCAAGATAAGAATTCAGAACGGCATCATGACATATACGGTGCCTGCAAATGAATTGAGGACGCCGACAAGTGAACAGTTAACAAAGCCCGCGGAGCCTGAAGATACTCTGTTTGCCAAGTACAAGGGTGCCAAGGCGGGAAGCTCTTCTACTCTTAAGGTTCAGAAAGCACAGACTGTTATGTCCGAGCTCATGCTCATTGGAAAGAGAACCGTCGAGGCGGAATCGGAGCTTGATAAGTATATCGACGACTGCCATCTTGCAGGACTTAAGACTGTAAGGATCGTTCACGGTAAGGGAACGGGTGCTTTAAGGGCAGCGGTCGAAGGCAAGCTTGCGGCTGATCCGAGAGTAAAAGAGTTTAGACTCGGTGACCCCGCTGAGGGCGGCGATGGCGTTACTATAGCGAAGCTCTCTTAATAGGAAGGTAAAAATATGAAGGACAGCAGACTTAAGGTAATAATAGGTGCATACGGAAGCGGAAAGTCGGAGATTTCCGTCAATCTTGCTCTTAACATGAGAAAGGCTTCTCCTGAAGGCAAAGTCCTTCTTGCAGACCTTGATATTGTTAACCCTTTCTACAGATCTGCTGATGCGGCGAAGATACTTGAGGAGAATGACATAAGGCTTATCTCACCAATGTATGCAGGATCGAATGTCGATGCTCCCGTATTAAGCGGTGAAGTTTATGTTATATTCGATGATGAAAGCTACAGTGGTGTTTTTGATATCGGTGGGGAGGATATGGGAGCAACCATCTTAGGTTCCATGAAGTCCAGGCTCGACGGAATGGACGTTGATCTTCTTATGGCAGTTAATACCAGAAGACCTTTCACATCGACAGCTGATGAGATCATCATCATGGCATCGGAACTTACCGAAGCTTCGAAGATGAATATCACAGGCTTTATCAACAATACTAATGTGCTCGAGGACACAACGGCAGAAGATATCATTGAGGGTGAGAAGATTCTTAAAGAAGTATCCGAGAAGACCGGAATACCTCTTGTCATGACTGCTGTCATGGACGGCGTTATGACAGATGAGCAGAAGAAACTTCTTGTAAGCCCTGAGATCATGACCATGAGAAGGACCATCAAGTATGCGTATTGATAAAGCTACCAGAAGAGGATTTAAGTCCCAGGCAAAGAAGAATCTCAAGAAACACTATGTGACTTTTGTCCTCATGTGTCTGTTCGCATCTTTCATCGGTGCGGAGTTCGTTACATCTGATAACTTTATTGCAGCAAGATCCGATGTTATGGGCCTTGTGGCTTCAAGATACGAAGACCAGATCGTCGAGACTGAGAGAGCTGCAGGATCGTTTACCGGCGCATCCAAGTTTACTGATAAGATCGACCAGCTGACCAGAGATCTTTCGAAGGCGGCACAGTTCGAGGACGAGAAGAAGGATGAGATCTTTGCAAGATCCGCAGGAACCATCAATCAGATAATCAATGCCTTTGCTGATGGTACCATCCTGTCAACTGTTTCATCCGTTGTATTTAATATCGTAGGTTCTGAAAGTGTGGCGGACAGGATACTGATCATTCTGTCAGCTGTTGTAGCTTTAGGATTCTGGATGTTCGTTCAGTTGGTGTACACCGCCATTATGAGACGAATAGTGCTTGAGGGAAGAATGTATAAGAGCATTCCCATAAGCAGATTTATGTTCTTCAGAAGAACCAAGACATGGCTTAAGGTGTCTTTGACTTTGGCACTTCATACGGCCGTTGTACTGCTTTCTTTTGTAACGGTTATTGTCTATCCGGTCATCTACTACGGTTTTTCACTCGTTCCTTTCATCGTTGCTGAGAATCCCGAGATCACGCCCGTTAAGGCTATGAAGCTTTCTTGGAGGATGACAAGGGGATATAAGTTCAACTTGTTCTTCATCGACTTTACTTTGTTCGGCTGGACACTGCTCGGCATCTTCACGGCAGGCCTTAGCAACATCTTCTTCTCGAATGCGTACACACTCTCTGTCTGGAGTGAGATCTACCCTTACCTGAGAGCAAAGGCTATCGAGAACAGTATTCCTGGAAGCGAGCTCTTAAACGACCGCTATCTTTTCGAAAAGTGCGACATGGAGCGCCTTAAGAGCGCATACCCTGAGGTAGTAAACGTGCTTAAGACCCCCGAGTACAAGCTCGAGAACCTTAAGGGTGCCAAGAAGTTCTTCGCAGAGCATTTCGGCGTGGTGCTTTGGAATACTCCCGATGAGATGAAGTATGAGGAGAACCAGGCAAGCAGGCAGCGCATCCGTAACCTCAAGGATGAGATGGAGGGCTTGTGCTATCCCACAAGACTTGCTCCGCTTCCTGAGGGAAGAAAAGAGAGCCGCTTTGCGAACATGCACTACATGAGACACTACTCAGTGCTCTCGCTCGTAATAATGTTCTTTATCTATTCAGGCTTCGGCTGGGTATGGGAAGTTGTTTACTACTACATGCTCCAGGGTCATTACATCAACCGAGGCGTATTGCACGGACCGTGGCTTCCTATCTACGGTGCGGGCGGAATCGCAATCCTGATCTTCCTGTTCCCGTTAAGACACAGCCCTGTAAAGCACTTCTTCGCTACTATGGCGCTGTGCGGTGCTTTGGAGTACGGAACGAGTGTAGTCCTCGAGTATGCATTCGGGGCAGAGTGGTGGAACTATGACGGCTTCTTCCTTAACATCAACGGAAGAATCTGTGCAGAGGGTCTTCTCGTATTCGGTATGGCGGGACTTGCGTTCATTTACTTCCTGTCGCCGCTTCTTGATGACAGGATCCGTAAGTTTAATCCGAAGATACTCATGCCCATAGCAATTGTCCTGATCGCATTGTTCAGCTTTGACTTTGTTTATTCGAATCTCCATCCGAATATGGGTGACGGTATTACTGACGGTTTTGCCGGAACTGAGATGATGGGAAATGCTTCCGAGACTGCAGCCGAGTCCCAGATTACGGTAGAAACGGTTACTGAAGCAGCCCCTTGACGATTTGGCTATAAATTCTGAGATTCTCTAAAAGATATTTGTTCTAATCTACGAAAATATGATAAAATAATCGAGGTGTCGCGAAGGTCAATTGAGATACCAACAGATTAAAACAAACGGAGGATATGAATATGGGATTGATTTCTAATGTCATGGGTGCAATCGGCGATTCTGTATCATCTGTAGTAGCAGATCAGTATACAGAGTTCTTTACATGCGATTCCCTCGGACAGAACGTGCTCGTACGTCAGGGCGCAAGGAGAATGCAGAAGGGTCACAACAAGGGTGACGTTGAAGTTATCAACAACGGCGCAATGATCGCTGTTCCTGAGCACACAGCTTGTCTTATGGTAGACAACGGTAAGGTTGTAGACTTTACAATCCAGGCCGGTATGTACACATGGGATTCTTCTTCTGCACCTACAGTTTTTGCAGGTAACGACGGTTTCCTCGACGCAGCTAAGAAGCTCGTTAGCGAGACTTGGACTCGTATGAAGATGGGCGGAGAGATCGCTACTCAGCAGAGAATCTACTTCGTAAACATGCTCGAGATGAGAGATCAGAAGTACGGTACTCCTACAGCTCTTCCTTATCACGATCCTGAGTACAGAAACATCTACATCAGACTTAACGGTGTATTCTCTTACCAGATCAAGGACCCTGTAAAGTTCTTCCAGACACAGGTAGGAAACATCACAGGTGAGTACACAAATGCTCAGTTCATGGGAACACCTGCAGATCCTAAGCAGCCCAGAATCGAGTTCATCGATAACTTCTCTGAAGTACTTAACAAGTGCGGCGGCGTTGATAAGATCATGTTCGCTGATCTCCCTGCTAACCAGGGTAAGCTCCGTACATACATGCAGGATGCTCTCGACGAAGAGTGGCTTAAGAACAGAGGTGTTGTAATTTCTTCCGTTGCTATCAACGGCATTACACCTGATGACAAGTCCAGAGAGAGAATCGAGCAGATCGACCAGTCCAAGATGTTTGGTTCTGATCCTAACGCTCTTGCAGCTCAGGCAGTACTCGGCCAGACACAGGCTATGAATACAGCAGCAGGCAATGCAAATGGTGCTGTTAACGGTCTCATGGGCATGGGTATGGTAGGCGGCATGGGCCAGATGGGCGGCGGAATGAACTCCGCATTCCAGTTCTTGGGTCAGCAGCAGCAGGCTCAGCCCGCACCGGCACCCGCTCCTGCAGCAGCTCCGGCTCCCGCAGCAGGCGGTTGGACATGCTCTTGCGGCACAACAAACACAGGTAAGTTCTGCTCTAACTGCGGAAGTGCACAGCCTGCACCTGCAGCAGCTTGGACATGTGAGTGCGGAACACAGAATACAGGTAAGTTCTGCTCCAACTGTGGTAAGCCCGCTCCGGCAGGTCCTTGGACATGCGAGTGCGGAACACAGAACACAGGTAAGTTCTGCTCCAACTGCGGTAAGCCTCAGCCTTGATCTAAGGTCAATAGTTGATCAATACGAGCCCCGACTTCACGGTCGGGGCTTTTTTATGCCCTGTTATCGGTCAAAAAACGTGAATGACTCTAAACACTTTATGAATTGAAAATCATTTCCCTTCGTTTTATAATCCTATGAGTTTTAAAAAGAGGGAGTATATTGCAATGGCAAAGGTCACATTTAATGATGATTTGTGCAAGGGCTGCGGTCTTTGCGTCAATGCGTGTCCCAAGAAGATCCTCGAGCTCGATAAGACGAGACTTAACAACAAGGGCTATCACCCTGCAGTATGCACAGACTTGGATACTTGCATCGGTTGCGCTTTCTGCGCTACCACATGTCCCGATGTTGTCATTACAGTTGAAAGATGAGGATTAGATGATGGCACAGAAGAAAGTACTTATGAAGGGAAACGAAGTTATCGCTGAGGCAGCTCTCAGAGCCGGCTGCAGAAACTACTTTGGTTATCCCATTACACCTCAGACTGAGGTTATGCACTATATGGCAAAGAAGATGGTCCAGATTGGAGGAAACTTCGTTCAGGCTGAAAGTGAAGTAGCTGCTATCAACATGGTTTACGGTGCAGCTGCTGCAGGATTCAGAGTAATGACATCTTCATCTTCTCCGGGAATCTCACTTAAGCAGGAGGGTATCTCTTACATTGCAGGTGCTGAGCTTCCTGCAGTTGCAGTTAACATAGTAAGAGCAGGCCCGGGTCTTGGCGGTATCCAGCCTTCACAGGGTGACTATTTCCAGGCTTGTAAGGGCGGCGGACACGGTGATTTCAGAAACATCGTTATCGCACCTGCTTCCGTTCAGGAGCTTTATGAGCTCACTGTTGAGGCATTTAACCTTGCAGATAAGTACAGAATGCTCTGCATGATCTTGGGTGACGGAACACTCGGTCAGATGATGGAGCCTGTAGCTTTCAGAGATGTAGAGCCTATCGTAGAGCCCGAGAAGCCTTGGGCAGCATGCGGAAGAGGAGGAAGAGCTGAGCACAATACAGTTACTTCCATCTATATCCAGCCTGACGATCTTGAGAGAAAAAACCAGGAGCTCGTTGATAAGTACAAGATCATCGAGAGAGACGAAGTAAGATACGAGGCTATCGGCATCGAGGATGCTGAGATCGTCATCGTTGCTTTCTCCACATGTTCAAGAATCTGCAGAAACGTTATTAGACAGGCAGCTGAGCTCGGAATCAAGGTTGGCATGATCCGTCCGATCACTCTCTGGCCTTTCCCGAAGCAGATCATCCGTGATACTGCTGCACTTCCTAACGTTAAGGCATTCCTTGATATTGAGCTGTCTGCAGGTCAGATGGTTGAGGATGTTCAGATCGCAGTAAGAGGTCAGAAGCCTGTTCACTTCTACGGAAGAATGGGCGGTAACCTTCCTATGCAGAAGGAAATCTTAGACAAGATCGTTGCGATCCACGAGAATCCCGAGAAGGAGGCACTTGACTAATGGCTGTTGTATTCGAAGCTACAAAGGGTTTGACGGGTAAGCCTTTTCACTATTGCCCGGGATGCACACACGGCATCATTCACAGACTTATCGGTGAAGTAATGTGTGAGTTGGGAATCCTCGAAGACACGGTTTCCGTTGCTTCCGTAGGATGTTCCTATAACAGTTACGAGTATTTCGCTTGTGATGCAGTTCAGGCTGCTCACGGCAGAGCTCCCGCTGTTGCTACAGGTATAAAAAGAAACCTTAAGGACAAGGTGGTCTTCACTTATCAGGGAGACGGTGACCTTGCTTCTATCGGTGCTGCAGAGATCATCCACGCAGCTGCAAGAGGAGAGAAGATCACAGCTTTCTTCGTTAACAATGCTGTATACGGAATGACTTCAGGTCAGATGGCACCTACTACATTGCTCGGACAGGTAACAACAACATCTCCTTTCGGAAGAGATGCTTCTTACCAGGGTTATCCTATCAATGTAAGTGAGATGATCGCTCCTCTTACAGGCGCTGCTTATGTAGAGCGAGTAACTCTTACTGATTACAAGAACATCATGAATGCGAAGAAGGCTATCAAGCAGGCATTCCTCGCTCAGCAGGCTAACCTCGGATTCACGATGGTTGAGTTCCTGTCTACATGTCCTACTAACTGGGGTAAGGAACCTCTCGAGGCTATGGATTGGCTCAAGGAGAAGATGATCCCTCAGTATCCTCTCGGTGTATTCAAGGGAGAGGACATTGATTTCAAGAAGGTCGAGGCTGATGTTAAGGCCGCGAAGGAAGGAGCAACCGCATGATTGACTTTTCAATAATCCTCGCGGGCTTCGGAGGACAGGGTATCCTCTCTGCAGGAAAGATGGCTGCTGAAGCTGCACTTTATGAAGGTAAGGAAGTATCCTGGTTCCCGTCATACGGACCTGAGATGAGAGGCGGTACAGCTAACTGTTCCGTTGTTATCTCAGATGAGCCTATCGGTTCTCCCGTTGTTAACAATGCAGATGTTCTTATCTGCTTGAACCAGCCTTCAGTAGAGAAGTTCGAGTCTTATCTCAATCCGGGCGGAATCCTTATCATCGATTCTTCACTTTTCTATGTAGAGCCTACACGTGATGACATTAAGTTCATCCCGATGGAAGCTTCTAAGATCGCAAGTGATCTCGGTAACATGGCTTTCGCTACGATCTCCATGCTCGGATGCATGTCCGAGGCAACAGGCTGCTTTAAGAAGGAGTCATTCGAGGCAGCTTTGTACGAGATCCTTCCTGAGAGACGTCATAAGTTCATCCCCGGTAATATGGAGGCTTTTGCTAAGGGCGCCGAGTTTGCCAAGTAATAAAGCGAGATGTTAGAATAATTTTATGGCTATTTCACCTGAGATTAAAATTCATCTTGTTCATGACCTGCTTCCTTTCTGGCTTGGTTTGGAAGACAAAGAACACGGCGGATTCTACGGCTATGTTAAGTCTGACGGAACTGTAGTTCCTAAGGCTGACAAGGGATGCGTTCTCAATAGCCGAATCCTCTGGGTAATGAGTACATGTTACAAGCTTTGCATGGACGGAGCATTAAGCGAAGTCAAGCTTCAGGATGCCGGTTATTCTTCACTTGATATCCTTGAAGCCGCAAGACGTGCATATGAATTTTTCAGGGACCATTATTTCGATCCCGAGTACGGCGGAATCTACTGGTCAGTAACTTACGACGGTAAGCCTTCAGATACGACGAAGCATGCATATAACCATGCATTCGCAATCTATGCGCTTTGTGAGTACTACGAGATCACCAAGGATATCGATGCTTTCAAGTTCGCTTACTATCTCAAGAACTGCGTCGAGAACATGTTCACTGATGAGATAGGATATCTCGAGTCATTCGGAAGAGATTTCATTCCTGATGACAATCCGCATCTGTCGGAGAACGGTGTCCATGCTTACAGAACGATGAACACGCTCCTTCATATTATGGAAGCTTATACGGAGCTTTACAGAATCAATAAGGAAGTTAAGGATCAGTTCGTTAAAAGAAAGATCTACAAGATTTTAGACATGGTCGAGAACAACGTCTATAACCCTGTGGAGGGAAGACTTGAGGTTTTCTTTGACAAGGATTTCAGAAGTCTCATTGACTTAAGATCCATAGGTCACGATATCTCGATGAGCTGGCTTCTCGACAGAACATGTCAGATCTTGGGTGACGATAATCTTACTGCAAGATTTGCTCCCATCTCAGAGACTCTTGCAAGAAAGACTCTTGAGTACGGATTCGACGGTCACTCGTTCGCATATGAGATTGAGAACGGTATCGTTAAGCAGGAGCGTGCCTGGTGGATTCAGGCTGAAGCTGTCATAGGATTTGTTAACGCCTTCATGAAGACAGGTGACAAAGACTACAAGATGGCGGAGAGAAGGACCTGGGATTTCATACGAGATCATATGATCGTTAAGACCCGTCCGGCCGAGTGGTATCAGGAAGTTTCACAGAGCGGAGTACCTGATTTAAGTAAGCCTATCGTCGATGAATGGAAGTGTCCTTACCACAATATCAGGATGTGTTGTGAGATCCTAAGACGTAATGAAAGAGCCAGCGAAGAACTATAATCGTGGTAAAATATTAACCTTTTGTAAAATTGCACAAACGAGGTTCGCGAAACCTCGTTTTTTTTGTGTTTTCAGTTGGTCTTCTCAAAAATTTATTATATAATGTACGCGTAGTAAAAAGCGGAGGCATGCGTATGGACGAGGCTTATTTGTTTAATCGCGGCGATAATTACATGAGCTACAACTATTTGGGAGCTCATCCTTATAAAGAGTCGGACGGCAGTGAAGGTTTCATTTTCAGAGTATGGGCACCTAATGCTCTCTCTGTAAGCGTAATCGGAGATTTCAACGATTGGAATGCACTTTCCAATCAGATGACAAAGAACGGCGGTACAGGTATTTGGGAAGTTAAGATTCCCAATGCTCATCAGTGGGATCGTTATAAGTACAGAGTCGTAGGTGCAGATTCCAGAATCTATGACAAGGGCGATCCGTATGCCAGACATTTCGAAACCAGACCTAATAATGCGTCTATCGTTTATAACCCTGATGATTATAAGTGGGGTGACGGCGATTACATGAAGAAGAGACCTGATGCTCTTGCTGCAAGACCTATCAACATATATGAGATGCACTTAGGTTCCTGGAGACAGCATCCGGACGGAAACTTCTTCACTTACCGTGAGATTGCATTGGATCTTGTTGATTACTGCAAGAAGATGCATTACACACACATCGAACTTATGCCGGTCCTCGAACATCCTCTTGATGCTTCATGGGGCTATCAGGTTACAGGTTATTATGCTGCCACATCAAGATTCGGCACACCTGCAGACTTCAAGTTCATGGTAGATATTCTTCACCAGAGCGGAATCGCAGTACTCCTCGACTGGGTACCTGCACACTTCCCGAAGAACCTTGAAGGTCTCGTAAGATTCGATGGTACACCCTGTTATGAATATGCAGATCCCAGAATCGGTGAGCACAGAGAGTGGGGAACATACGTCTTCGATTATTCGAAGAACGAGGTAATCTCATTCCTTATCTCCAATGCAGTATTCTGGATCGATGAATTCCACATCGACGGACTTCGAGTTGATGCCGTAAGTTCCATGCTCTACAGAGACTATGGAAGACAGAATTACATTCCTAATAAGTATGGCGGAAATGAGAATCTCGAAGCAGTCGAATTCTTCAAGAAACTTAACGGAACAATCCGTAAGAACTATCCCGGCGTAATGATGATCGCTGAGGAGTCAACAGCATGGCCTAAGGTATCTCATCCCGTTGAGGACGGAGGTCTCGGATTCACACATAAGTGGAACATGGGCTGGATGCATGACACTCTCGATTATTTCTCTACTGATTCTTACGCAAGAGGATGGCATCACGATGAGTTCTGCTTCTCTATGATGTATGCATTTGCCGAGAATTACATCCTGAGTCTTTCACACGATGAGGTAGTTCATGGTAAGTATTCGCTTATCAATAAGATGCCGGGCGACGTATGGAGAAAGTTCGCTTCACTTCGTACATTGTTCATGTATCAGATGAGCCATCCGGGTGCGAAGCTCAACTTCATGGGTGCTGAGTTCGGTCAGTTCATTGAGTGGAGATTCTATGAGCAGCTTGAGTGGTTCATGCTCGATTATGAGTCACACCGTCTGCTTCAGGATTACTGCTCCAAGCTCAACCTGTTCTACATCGAGCACGGACAGCTCTGGAGAGACGATCACTCATGGGAAGGCTTCGAGTGGATCGCTGCTGATGATACGGTTAACAACGTATTCGTATATGCAAGAAAGAGCCCGAAGAAGGATGAGAACGATATCTATGTTGCATTGAACATGGTTCCTCAGCCTCTCGAGGAGTACAAGATCCCGGTATATGAACTCGGTACATATAAGATAGTTCTTAATACAGATGATATGGCTTTCGGCGGAAGCGGATATCCTACAGGTGTTTCACTTGAGGGTACTTTCGAGGCAGTAGACGAGCCGTTCCAGGGCAAGCCTTATCACGTTAAGTTCAATCTGCCGCCTCTTGCAGGTGTTTACTTCATGAAGGTCAAGGACCCTGTCCTTCCGAAGAAGAGCTCCAAGAGCAAGGCTTCATCAAAGACAGATGCGAAGAAGTCCGAGTCCAAGAAGCCGGCAGCAAAGAAGACATCAACACGTGTAAATAAAGAAGACAACAAATAAATTTGGAGGTAGGAAGAAAATGGCTAAGACTGATGTAGTTGCAATGATACTTGCAGGAGGCCAGGGAGCTAGACTCGGTGTTCTTACGAAGACCGTTGCTAAGCCTGCAGTACCATTTGGTAGCCGTTACAGAATCATTGATTTCCCTTTGTCTAACTGCGTTAACTCAGGGATTGAGCGAGTAGGAGTGCTCTCACAGTACCAGCCTCTCGCACTTAACACATACGTTGGTAACGGTCACCCTTGGGATCTCGATCGTAATAACGCAGGTGCTTATATCCTTCCTCCGTATCAGAGATCAGGTAAGTCTGACTGGTACAAGGGTACAGCAAATGCCATCTATCAGAACAAGGATTTCCTTGATGACTTCGATCCTGAATATGTAGTTATCCTTTCAGGTGACCATATCTACAAGATGGACTACGCAGCAATGCTTAAGAGCCACATCGAGAGAGGCGCTGATGCAACTGTTGCTGTTTACGAAGTACCGTGGGAGGAGGCTCCCAGATTCGGTATCCTCAACACTGAGGGCGAAGACCAGATCATCGAGTTCGAGGAGAAGCCTGCGAAGCCGAAGAGCAATCTCGCTT
>CAMJGB010000014.1 GCA_946405115.1 uncultured Clostridia bacterium
ATGATGAGATCGAGATCGTAAATCCTGATCTTGTAATTGCACATCTTAACGGAACTGCTAAGGTGTTCATGGAACTTACAATCAGTAAGGGCCGCGGTTATAACACTGCTGAGCAGAATAAGGTTGAAGGTCAGGCAATCGGCATTATCGCTATTGACTCAATCTTCACACCTATCAAGAAGGCAAACTTTGTTGTCGAGAATACTCGTGTAGGCGCTCGTACAGACTACGACAGCCTTACATTGGAGGTCTGGACAGACGGAACTATCGCAGTAGACGAGGCTTTCTCTTCTGCAGCTGACATCCTCATCACTCACTTGAGCCTTTTCAAGGATCTCACAGAGACAGACAGCGGAATCAGCTTTAAGGCAGCAGAGCCTAAGACAGAGAAGAATTCCGAGCTTAACAGAGCTATCGAGGATCTCGATTTCTCAGTCCGTACATACAACTGCTTGAAGAGAGCTGCTATCAACACTGTTGGCGATCTCATCAGCAAGTCCGAGGACGAGATGATCAAGGTTAGAAACCTTGGAAAGAAGTCGCTTGACGAAGTCATCGCGAAGCTTTCCGACATGGGCCTGCACCTTTCAGACGCAGACCTTTAAGAGCACTTTAGGAGGAAATTGACATATGGCTATTAATAGAAAGATGGGCCGTCCGTCAGATCAGAAGCTTGCTATTCTCAGAAGCCTTTCTACCGCTTTGGTTATCAACGGTAAGGTAGAGACAACTGTAGCTCGTGCTAAGGAAGTAAGCTCCATCGTTGACAAGATCGTTGCGGACGCAATCAAGGAGAAGGACAACTTCACAACAAAGGATGTTACAGTATCCGCTGCTAAGCTTGACGGTAAGGGCAATAAGGTTCTTGTTACAAAGACATCCAAGAACGGTAACAAGTACGATACAGTTGATCGTGAGGTCAAGACAAAGACAGTTACTGTTGACGCTCCTTCCAGACTTGCTGCTAGAAAGCAGATGACATACTGGCTTATGAAGAGCCACGATGCTGAGGGCAACACAATCAATCCTGTAAACAAGGTATTTGATGAGATCGCTCCCAAGTATGAGGGCAGACAGGGCGGTTACACAAGAGTTGTAAGACTCGGCGCTAGACGCGGTGACGGCTCTGAGATGGCAATCCTCGAGTTCGTTTGATCCCATAAGATCTACGAGGATTACAGCTAAAGTATTAAACGGGGCTGCAGTTCTGCAGTCCCGATTTTTTATATAAACCGAGAGGATCAATGGCAAACGCGATAAGTGTAAAAAGCGTAAGCTTCACATACAGGACCGAAGACGGCGAGAGCAGATCGACCAAGGCTCTCGATGGTATCTCTATTGAGGTAGAGTCCGGTTCCTACTGCGCCATATTGGGTCCCAACGGTTCAGGTAAATCCACACTCGCTAAGATCATAGATATTCTCGAACTGCCCGATGAGGGACAGGTATGCGTCCTCGGCGTCAATGCGACCAATGAGGAGGAGTTCTACCGTATACGAGAAAACTGTGCTTATGTATTCCAAAACCCCGACAACCAGATAGTAGGTACCATAGTCGAAGAAGACGTTGCATTCGGCCCTGAGAACCTCGGCATCAAGCTTCCCGAGTTAAGGGAAAGAGTTGACGAGGCACTTAAGTACGTAGGCCTTTACGACTTAAGAAAACGTGAAGCTGCCGCTTTGTCAGGAGGACAGAAGCAGAAGCTTGCCATCGCCGGAGCACTTGCCATGCAGCCCAAGGTCCTTATCCTCGATGAATCCACTGCTATGCTCGATCCCGTAAGCCGAGACGAGTTCCTTGACCTTGTCGAGAAGATGAACCGCGAGAAGGGCATCACCGTACTTACGATTACTCACGACATGAATGAAGCCGCGAGGTGCGAGAAGATCTTTGTAGTTGAACACGGACAAGTAACCATGTCCGGAACTCCGGCACAGATATTCTCACATCCCGACGTTATCAAGAAGGCGGGCCTCGAACTTCCGCCCGACATAAGCCTTGTATATGAGATCGCTAAGCTAAGCGAATCCCAAGTTGCTGAAGATGACATCAAGGACAGGGAATCGCGCATAAAGGCTGCCGTGCGCTTTGCAGAGAGTGCGAAGGATATACCTGAGGCACCCGTGCACGATCTTCGCGAGAAGAAGCGCAAGATAATGGAGATCTCAGATCTTTCCTTCTCTTACGACAACAAGAAAACTTATGCTCTTGAGCACATCAATCTTGATGTTTACGAGGGCGAGATCCTAGCCGTAGTAGGTAAGAGCGGCTGCGGAAAGACAACATTCATCTCACACCTTAACGGCATCGTTAAGCCGCAGTCAGGTTCAGTTAAGCTGTTCTCCCGTGACGGCAATATCTATACGACATCTAAGAAGAAGGACATCGCCGAGATAAGAAAGAACGTCGGCCTCGTTTTCCAGTATCCCGAGTACCAGCTTTTCGAGGAGACGGTGGAGAAGGACATCGCTTACGGTCTTTTGTGTCAGAGCAAGGAGCAGGAGAATCTCAAGGCGCGCGTTAAGGAAGCGGCGACTATGTCCGGCCTTGATGTGGAAACGCTTGAGAAGAGTCCTTTCGAGCTGTCGGGAGGCCAGAAGAGAAGAGCGGCACTTGCAGGTGTCCTCATAATGAAGCCTCAGGTACTTGTTCTCGATGAGCCTGCAGCAGGACTCGATCCCAAGGGCAGAGCCGATATGTTCGAGATTATATGCGCGTTAAGAGACAGCGGAACTACGATCATACTCGTATCACATAACATGGATGAAGCTGCAAGATATGCAGACAGGATCTTCTGTATCAAGGAAGGAAAGGCGGTAGCAGAAGGCGCTGCCGAGGAGCTTTTCGAGAGTAATGAGAGGGCGAGAGGGTACGGCCTTTCCATGCCGATACTTTACGACTTCGCCGATATGGTTAAGAAGGAACTTCTGAGAAAGCATCCTGAGATAAGTCTCATGCCTCCGTTTCCTGATCCGGCGAAGGAAGCTTCATCCATAGTAAGGAGCGTCCTCCATGCTGAATAATATCTCGCTCGGACGCTACGTCGATACAGGCTCCGTTCTGCACAAGACGGACCCCAGGGTCAAGGTCATACTTTACCTTGTCTATCTTATTGCCGTGTTTGTGGTTAACTCGCCGGTAGCTTTGCTCGCGCTTTTTATCCTGACGGGAATACAGCTCATCACGGCGAAAATCCCGCTTGATGTAACGTGGTCTACATTAAAGCCGGTGCTTCCGCTCGCGCTTTTCATCTTCATTCTTAATGCGCTCACGATAAAGCAGGGTGATGTGCTTTTTACCTGGAGATTCATAACGATAACTGATGTGGGAACGACGAGAGCCGTGCTCATGGCATTAAGGCTTGTGTTCCTCATCTTGTCTACGTCAGTGCTCCTTACGCTTACGACGACGCCTCTTAAGATCGCAGATGCTCTGGAGTCTTTGCTGTCGCCTTTGAAGGTGTTTAACGTGCCCGTTCACGAGGCAGCGATGATGATGTCGATCGCATTAAGATTCATACCGACATTGATCGAAGAAACCGACAAGATAATGAAGGCTCAGGAGTCACGAGGAGCAAACTACGACACCGGATCTTTCTTAAGCAGATTAAGAGGTTACATAACTGTTCTCATCCCTCTGTTCGTATCCTCTTTCAAGCGCGCGGAAGACCTTGCCGTAGCCATGGATGCGAGATGCTACAGAGGCGGATCAAACAGAACGAAGCTCAATCCTTTGAAGATCACCGGAAGGGATATCGCAGTATTCATTTTGTTCCTGACGGGAGCTGCAATTCTTATCGGAATACAAGTGTTTTTTGGAAACTGATTCTGTGGTAGAATTACCAAGTTAATATTACTAGGAGGACAATTCTCAGATGGCATATTTTGTGGGCATCGATTTGGGGGGTACTAACATCAAGGCCGGAATCGTAGATGATAAGGGTCAACTTTTGAATAAGGAAAGCATCAAGACAAATGCAGACAGACCTTGTGAGGAAATCATCACAGACATGGGTACGCTTGCATTGAAGGTTATCGAGGCAGCAGGTCTTAAGAAGGAAGACATTTCTGCAATCGGTATCGGTTCACCCGGAACTCCCGACAACAAGGCAGGACTTCTCGTATATGCGAAGAACCTTCCTTTCAACATGGCTCCCATGAGAAAGATCATCAGAGACGTTGTTGATCTTCCTGTTTATATCGACAATGACGCTAACTGCGCAGCTATGGCTGAGGCTGTAGCAGGTGCTGCTAAGGGCGTTCAGGATTCCGTTACGGTTACACTCGGTACCGGTGTAGGTGCAGGTGTCATCATCAACGGTTCCATCTATTCAGGATTCAACCAGGCAGGCTCCGAGTTCGGTCATACAGTACTCGTATCAGGCGGTGAGCAGTGCTCATGCGGACGTAAGGGCTGCTTCGAGGCATACGCTTCTGCTTCAGCTCTCGTAAGAATGACTAAGGAAGCTGCTGAGGCTAATCCCGATTCCAAGCTTAACGACGTTATCAAGGATCTCGGCAAGGTTAACGGTAAGGTAGCATTCATCGCTCAGAGAATGGGTGACAAGGCTGCTGACGAAGTTATCGACAAGTACACAGATTACCTCGCTGACGGACTTGCAAATGCTATCAACACATTCATGCCTGAGGTTCTCGTTGTAGGCGGCGGCGTATGTAATGAGGGTGATCCTCTCCTCGTACCTTTGCAGGAGAAGACAATGAGCCGTCCTTTCTTCGGCCCCGGCGTTAAGAAGACAAGAATCGCTCTTGCTCAGATGGGTAACGACGCAGGTATCGTCGGTGCTGCCATGATGGGTATGAACTGCTTCGACAAGAAGCTCGACGGCACAGCCTGCTGATAAATGCCTTCGATCGCTCTTGTAATCGAATTCGACGGAACCTGTTTTGTCGGCTGGCAGATCCAGGACAACGGAAGGTCGGTTCAGGAAGAGATTCAAAGAGCACTCACAACACTCTATAAAGAAGAGATCAAAGTAACGGGATCGTCCCGCACAGACGCCGGTGTTCACGCACGTGGCCTCGTCTGTTCGGCGAAGGTCCCGTTTATTATTCCTATCGAGAGAGTTCCTTTGGCTTGCAACGCACTTCTTCCCGAGGACGTCGCGGTAATCGATGCATATGAGGTTAAAGAGGACTTTAACGCACGCTTTAACTCTGAGGGCAAGCGCTACATCTACAGGCTCATGCACGGCACCGTAAGGCATCCTCTTAAGAGCCGATACTCTCATTTCGTTACGGGAAGGCTAGACGTGGAAGCTATGAAAAAAGCAGCTCCTTACTTCGCGGGCGAACACGACTTCGCGGCATTCTGCGCGACAGGCGGCTCCCAGAGCACCACGGTACGACGCCTCGAAAAGGTGGAGGTCCGCTGCGACGATTCCACGGGGCTTATCGAGATTGAAGTAAAGGGAGAAGCTTTCCTCTATAACATGGTGCGCATAATCGCGGGCACATTGCTTTATGTAGGTCAGGGCAAGATCGCTCCCGAGAAGATACCTGAAGTCATTGATTCATGCGACCGTGAACGTGCAGGAAAAACTTTGCCCCCTGAGGGACTTACGTTAGAAGAAGTTTATTACGACTGGGATAAATACAGGATCTGATCACTCGTCGGTTCCGACGTTGATCTGTTCTGAAGAAAGTTCCATCAGGCCGTTCTCTTCAAGGTGATTCTCGACGGCGTCAAAGAACTTATCATTGCTTGTAAACACGGAACGGCGGAATTCACCTTTACCCTTAATGGGCGCGTCCGGATCGAACAAAATGTCCGTGTAAAGATGGCAGATGATATCATCGTTGATCTCGCGCTCTCTGCTGAATGAGATAACAAAGTGCTTCTGATTATCCTTGTAGTATGTTTCTTTGCTGATTGTCACTACAAAGTCTTCGGTACGCGTGGTTATTGCAAGACAATGCTTCTTATATACTTCAAATACTTCTCTTACGGTTTTACAGGATAATGCTTCATCTTTGATCTCGTTTATGCGAGCCTCATAAAAGCCGTTGCCGCCCCACTCATCCGTTAAGTCATTAAGATCTCCGTAAGGGTTCTCTCCGTTCATGGCCTGCCTGAACTTCTCGAATTCAGGATGGTTGCTGTGCCTTTTCATGGTGCGGACCGTAAGAAGAATTGAAAGCACTGCATCAAGCAGAAGAACCACAATTCCCGCAACAGCTAGAACATGAATGAAGAGACCTGCTATAAGAAGGATTACGCCTAAGGCAAAAAGAGGGAAGAACATGTGGAAGAATAACGAGACGAACATCGTTGTCCACACAGTCCGTTTAAGCTTGCGGTTCATCTTCTCATTAAAATCGTCCTGCATAACAAGGTTCTCCTTAATAGAGGTCTGATACCTCGATTATAAGGTAAATTCCAAAGTTTAAGAAAAGGTAAAATCGGATTCACTCTCATTGAACCGCCGATTTGCTCTGTTTATAATTGGGATAACTCTAGTGGAAAGGGAGGATATCATCATGGAAATGTGGGTATTGTGGCTGATTCTTACAGTTGTATTTGCCGTGATCGAGGCAGCCACCTTGGGACTTACAACCGTCTGGTGTGCTATCGGTTCCGCAGTAGCAGCAGTGATGGCTATGTTCGGAGCTCCTGTTCCTGCCCAGCTGATCACAATGATCGCAGTATCAGTTGTATGTTTCATCATATGCATGATCTGGATCAAGCCTAAGCTTGACGCTAAGCATAAGTTGGCTGAACCTACAAACGCAGACCGCGTAATCGGTCAGGAGGGAATAGTCATTAAGGCTATCGATCCTATCGAGGGCAAGGGTCAGGTAAAGGTAATCGGTCAGACCTGGAGTGCCAAGGCCAATAAAGCAATCGCCGAAGGTACAAAGGTTAAGGTAACAGCTTTGGAAGGCGTTAAGATTATCGTTGAAGAAATAGTATAATAATTGAAGGTCACTTTTTAGGAGGAAGTAAAAATGGATGCAGGTGTAGTAATTGTTTTGATCATTGCCGGCGCACTTATTCTTTTTGCAGTATCTTGCATTAAGGTAGTACCTCAGGCAACAACGTTCATTATCGAGCGTTTCGGAACATATAAGACAACATGGGATACAGGTATTCACCTCAAGGTCCCGGTAATCGACAGAGTTGCCAAGAAGATCTCTCTCAAGGAGAAGGTTGCAGACTTCGCACCTCAGGCAGTTATCACAAAGGATAACGTTACAATGCAGATTGATACGGTTCTGTTCTATCAGATCGTAGATCCTAAGCTCTATACATACGGTATCGAGCGTCCTATCTCAGCTATTGAGAATCTTTCTGCTACAACACTTCGTAACATTATCGGTGATCTCGAACTCGACCAGACACTCACATCACGTGACATCATCAACTCCAAGATGAGAGAGCTCCTCGATGAGGCTACAGATCCTTGGGGAATCAAGGTTAACAGAGTAGAGCTTAAGAACATCATCCCTCCTCGTGAGATTCAGGTAGCGATGGAGAAGCAGATGAAGGCCGAGCGAGAGAAGAGAGAAGCAATCCTCATCGCAGAAGGTCAGAAGGAAGCAGCTATCCGTGTTGCTGAGGGTGAGAAGGAGTCCGCTATCTTGAGAGCTGAGGCTAAGAGAGAAGCAGCTATCCGTGAGGCTGAAGGTCAGGCTGAGGCTATCATCAAGATCAACCAGGCTAAGGCTCAGGGTCTTCAGATGATCAAGGACGTACAGGCTGATGACGGTCTCGTTAAGATCAGATCACTCGAGGCAATGGAGAAGATCGCTAACGGTCAGGCTACAAAGATCATTATCCCTTCTGAGATTCAGGGTATTGCAGGTCTTGCTACTTCTGTTAAGGAAGTCATTAAGCAGTAATAGCAATCGAACCGTCAAAGATGGTATAATTAAGGCTCTGGGGGAGCAATCCTCCGGAGCCTTTTTGTGAGGACAAGATTATCGGTTTATAAGGAGGGCTCGTATGGACGGCTGGAACAGTAGAACCAATATGACCATGCTGACGGATTTCTATGAGCTTACTATGGGTAAGGGCTATCTCGATGATGGCAAGGCAGAGAAGATCGTATACTTTGATGCGTTCTTCAGAAATGTACCTGAACAGGGCGGATACGCAATTATGGCAGGCCTTGAGCAGGTTATAGATTACCTTAGTGATCTTCACTTTACCGAGGAGGATCTGCAGTTTTTAAGCGGCTACGGATTCGACGAGAAGTTCATTGATTACTTAAGAAATTTCAAGTTCTCATGTGACGTATGGGCAGTTCCCGAGGGTACACCCATATTCCCCAGAGAGCCCCTTATCAAGGTAAGAGGACCTGCGCTTCAGGCTCAGCTTCTTGAGACAGCTCTCCTTTGTACGATCAATCACCAGACATTGATCGCCACCAAGACAGCAAGAATCGTCCGTGCTGCAGAGGGAAGACCTATCATGGAGTTCGGTGCAAGAAGAGCACAGGGCTTCGATGCTTCTGTTCTGGGTGCACGTGCAGCTTATATCGCAGGTGCTGCAGGCACATCCTGTACAATCTGCGGACAGCAGTTCAATATTCCGCTGTCAGGAACCATGGCTCACTCATGGGTCATGCTCTACGATGATGAGTTTGAGGCTTTCAAGGCTTATGCAGAGTCATATCCTGACAAGTGCCTCCTGCTCGTAGATACATACGATGTATTGAAGTCCGGTATTCCGAATGCGATCAGATGTGCTAAGGAAGTTCTTGAGCCGATGGGCAAGAGACTTCTCGGTATCAGAATCGATTCCGGAGACCTTACATATATGACTCAGAAGGCAAGAAAGATGCTTGATGAGGCAGGCTTAACTGACTGTAAGATTACGGTATCCAATGCTCTTGATGAGTATCTGATCAGAGACCTGATCTCTCAGGGCGCATGCATCGATTCATTCGGTGTAGGTGAGAGACTTATCACATCAAAGGCTGAGCCTGTATTCGGAGGCGTTTACAAGATCGCTGCAGTCGAGGATGACAACGGCAACGTTGTTCCCAAGATGAAGATCTCCGAGACAACTGCTAAGGTCACTACTCCGTGTGACAAGGAGATCGTAAGATTCTACGATAACGACACGGGCAAGGCATTGGCAGACGTGCTTTTCGTTAAGGGAGAAGAGCTTCCTAACGGCGAGCCTTACGAGATCTTTGATCCTGTCGAGACATGGAAGGCGAAGACGCTTACCAACTACACGGCAAAGAAGATCCTCGTAGAAGTATTCAGAAACGGCGAGCTCGTTTATGAGAAGCCGAGCATTACTGAGATCAGAAACTACTGCACAAAGCAGCTCGATACTTTGTGGGATTCCGTAAAGAGATTCGAGAACCCGCATACATATTATGTTGACCTGTCACCTAAGCTCTGGCAGATCAGAGATGATATCTTAAGAGGATACAGAAAGAATAAGAGGTAATTACAATGGCAAATCCTATCGTAACGATCAAGATCAAGGACATGGGTGACATCAAGGCTGAGCTTTATCCTGATGTTGCTCCCATCACAGTTGAGAACTTCGTTAAGCTTGCAGGTTCCGGTTTCTACAACGGACTTACATTCCACAGAATCATCTCCGGATTCATGATCCAGGGTGGAGATCCCGAGGGCACAGGTATGGGCGGTCCCGGATATTCCATCAAGGGTGAGTTCGCCGCTAACGGTGTAGCTAACAGCCTTAACCACACAAGAGGCGTTCTCTCCATGGCAAGATCCAGCCTTCCTGATTCTGCAGGATCACAGTTCTTCATCATGCATGAGGATGCTCCTTATCTTGACGGACAGTATGCTGCTTTCGGTAAGGTTATCGAGGGCATCGATGTCGTTGATAATGTTGCTTCCGTTAAGACAGATTATAACGACAGACCTTTGGAGCCCGTTGTAATCGAGATCATGTCTGTAGAGGTATAAGATCTCCTGATGGACGCCAAAGCCGATTCCAGAGTAAAACATATTGACTTCATAGTTATAGATCTCCTGTGTGTGGAGTTAGCTTTTGTGCTAGCCATAATCACGAGGTTTGGTCTTACGAATCTCATAAGTCTCATAACCGACAGCGGTACAGATGACTCGAAGGCTTTCAGACTTGTTAATGTAGTCCTGATCCTCGCATACATCGTGTTCATGCTGTTTACGGGCCCTCACACGGGCATTGTAAAGAGAACTCATCTTAAGGAGTTCTGGAGCGTTGTCATACTTAATTCTGAGATACTGTTTACACTCTTCGCATTCTTGTATGTGATCAAGGTATCGGCTATCTATTCCCGACTCATGATCGGCTATTTCTTCGTGTTCGATATAGCGATCATGATGCTGTTCCGAACGTTCCGAAAGCTTGTCTTAAGGATAAAGTTTCTGGACGGAAGCGAGTCTGCGGGTGTTCTTCTCGTAGCTCAGACGGAGACTGCGGAAGCGTTCGTAAATACGCTCAAGAATAACAACAGCGGCTTTTACCACTTCAAGGGAATCATCTTCACAGACACGTACAACGAGTCTGAATATATGGGCATCCCTGTCATTAAGCAGAAGGAGATGCTCGACTACGTAAAGCTTAATCCGATCAACGACGTATTCATGCTCACCAAGTCTGGCGGACGTTTGGCATCCGCATTTATCAACATGGGTATCACGGTTCACAGAGCCATGGACCTCGAGACTCCGAACATGATCAATGCGTCGATCAATCAGATCGGAAACTATACGGTTATCACTTCGACCATCAGCCCTGCCACGATGGGTGAGCTTCTCGTTAAGAGAATATGCGATATCGTATTCTCCATAATTGGTCTCATCTTTACGGCAATCCTCATGGTCTTCCTTGCGCCGATCATCAAGATGCAGGCACCGGGTCCCGTTTTGTTCAAGCAGACCCGTGTGGGCAAGAATGGTAAGCCGTTTAAGATGTATAAGTTCCGTTCGATGTATATCGATGCCGAGGAGAGGAAGAAGGAACTTATGTCCCAGAATGAGATGAAGGGCCTTATGTTCAAGATGGAGAACGACCCAAGAATCTTCCCTGCAGGCAACTTCATGCGTAAGACAAGTATCGATGAGTTCCCTCAGTTCTGGAACATCTTCAAGGGCGACATGTCCCTTATCGGTACGCGCCCTCCGACGCTCGATGAGTACGAGAACTATAAGCGTCATCACATGAGCCGACTCGCGATGAAGCCCGGCCTTACAGGCATGTGGCAGGTATCGGGAAGATCCGACATCAAGGACTTTGAAGAGATCGTAAGACTTGATAATGAATACATCAGAAACTTCAGCATAGGTCTTGATATCAAGATCTTCTTCAAGACGATAGGCACCGTTCTGGGCATGAAGGGATCGAAGTGACTTTTCTTAAAGATCTTAAGGATGAGAAGAACTGGTCGGAGGCTTTGTACCTACTAGCTTTCTCGTGCTATGTAATCTTTTTTTACCTTCAGTCGACGACATTTACGATGAATGTTCCGGGAGTCCTCTACAGCATTGTAAGGGGTGTGCTCCTGTTTACCGCACTTACGAGGATCGTCCTATTCCGCAATGAGATAAAGGCGCCTGTTGCAGTCGCTCTGGCGGCTTTTACGGGACTTGGAATCTTCTACTTCGTATCAAGAGGGGACTTTATGGTCCTCGATGCCGCACTTATTACCGCGGGTGCACTTAACGTATCCTTTAAAAGTATCGGCGTGCTTTATGTATTCATCAGCACTTTCATAAGCCTTCTCGCACTTGTCTGCTCGCAGACGGGAATTATCCCTGACTATACTTTCAGCACGAACTACGGTGAAGAAGAGCGGATTCGTCACTCGCTCGGAATCATATATCCGACGGACTGCTTCGCCCACATCTTCTACCTTGTTACGACGTATTTCCTCATAAGGTGGAAGAGGATTACCTACCCCGAGATAATCGGTGCAGGTGTGCTTTTCGGCGTGGTGTATTACTTCACGAGCGCAAGAGCAGACATGATAGGTGCTGCGCTTATCTTAGTGCTTGTGCTTATCCTTAAGCTTACGGGCTTTAAGAAGATCACGTTCCCGGACAAGCTTAAGAAGGTGTTCTCGATCGCATTCATGCCTTTATGTGCTGCCGTGATCCTCGTTGTGACTTCGCTTTACGATCCGTTGAACGCTTACCTTAATAGGCTCGATGCCATGATGTCTTACAGATTAAGTCTCGGCAAGACGGGACTTGAGCTTTACGGGTATAAGCTTCTCGGAGCAACGAACTTTGCCGAGAACGGCAATGCTAACGGCGGTGTACGTAACTACTCGTACATCTTCTACGACTCCGCTTACATCAAGTATCTGTTCAAGTACGGCATCGTCATGCTTCTTGTTCTGTTCCTTGTGTATGCGCTCATAGGACTTCGCCTCAACGCCTCGAAAATGTTTTATGCGATGGTGTTCATCGGGGTAATCACGCTCTCGTTTATCATAGAGCACCACATGCTCGAGTTATCATATAACATAACTTTACTCGTTCTTACGGCGGATATTTCAACTATTTTACAGTCTTCTCCTTATATAAATAAAAATAAAAGGAATGGTATAATTACCTAGTACAAAAACCCCCTTCGGAGGATCGACATGAATTACATCATTAACGAAGACGAGACCGAGATCAACATCAAAGACCTGTTGACCTATTGTTTCCTTCATTGGAGAAAAGCGCTTGCATTGATGCTTCTCGTAGCTATCGCCCTCGGCGGATTTATGGGTGTCCGCGACGGTATCAAGACATCCAAGCTTGCAGCCGCTTATCAGTTATATCTCAATGATCCCGATGCTCTTATCGCTAAGCAGGACAATACTACTTATGCACAGAAGAACGGTATTGAGCTTCCTGAGGACGAGATACTGACAGCCGAAGAGCAGCAGATCCTCGAAGAGGTAGCAACTCTCGACTCCATCAATAACATGAACGATATCATCTACACAACCAGAAGAGACCTCATGGCTCTTACTGATTACTACAACGATTCCATTCTCATGAACGTTGTTCCCCAGTACGTTCCTACGGCTGAGGCTGATATCATGATCACTGTTCCGGACGGAGCACCTGCCAATTCAGTAAACGTACTGATCGCAGCTTATGTCGATTATCTTAAGAACGGTAACTATCTTGATGAATATGCTGAAGAGCTCGGCATGGACGTTAAGTACTTGAAGGAGGCTATCACGGTATCCGATATCACATTCGGCAATATCGATGATTCCGCTGCTCCTTCAAGTTCATCATCCGGCATGAACGTATCAACTGACGTAGATGTTAATTTTGCAGTATCTACTGCAGACGGCTCCAGAGTGGGTATCATCGTTATCAGAACTGTAGGTACATCCGCTGAGAATGCCCTCAATCTTCTCCAGTACATCATCGATGAGACAGAGAACTACAGAGAGGCTACAGGCGAGACTGTATGCGAGCACGATATTACAGTTGTTAACTACTTCTTCAACATGGTTAAGGACGACAGAATCCAGGTGCTCCAGACAGAGACATCTGAGCAGCTCGTTGACCTTCAGGAGAATCTCGAAATCTATGTTAAGAGCCTTAAGAACCTCCAGAAGCAGCACGGCGGACTTATCGTTAACACAATGCATAAGCTCCCTAATGCACTTCTCGAAGGAACTAAGACAGGAGTGAAGTTCGGCGCCATCGGAATGTTCGCCATCTTCCTTTTCTACGCTCTTATCCTCATCATCAAGTACATCATCAGCGCCATCGCACTTACAAAGTCCCAGCTTGTTAACAGATTTACGCTTTTCGATCTGGGTTCCGTAAGAGACGGCGAGCAGAAGCTCTACAAGCATAAGGGCAAGTTCGACAAGTGGCTCCGTAAGAAGGGCAGACTCGGCGAAGGCGACGTTAATTCTGTAGATGCTGCTGTAGCTAACCTTGCAGTTTACGGCAACGAGTACAAGTCAATTCTCGTAATCGGTTCAGGCGAGACTTCCAAGGGTCTTGAGAAGGCGATTAAGGACAGAAAGGTTCACGTTGCACCTAGCCTTATCGACAATCCTCTTGCAAGAAAGCTTCTCCTTGAAGTTGACTGCGTTGTTCTTGAGGTTAAGTATGGCGAGAGCAAGTTCGAGGATATAAGAGACCAGCTCAAGCTCATCATGCTTGCAGGAAAGCCTGTAGCAGGTTATATCGCAGATTAATACCATGGGACTTAAAGTCTTACATATTTCAAAATACTACTACCCTTTCTCGGGCGGTACGGAGCAGATAGCGCGCGACGCCGTTGTTGCTTTGAAGGATGTTCCCGGATGCGAGCAGCTTGTGTTCGCATTCGATCACGGAACTCCCAAGGAGTCCAAGGATTCACGTGATGTGGTCGACGGCATTGATGTTATCCGCTGCCGCTGCTTCGCGAAGATATCTTCCCAGTCCATATCCATGTCTTACGGAAGAAGACTTCGTGAGGCCATTGATGAGTTCAAGCCCGATGTGGTAATTCTTCACTACCCGAATCCGTTCGGAACTAAGTATCTTCTCAAGCTTCTCAAGAACAAGCCTGAGATCAAGCTTGTCACATACTGGCATCTGGATATCGTTAAGCAGAAGATCCTCAAGATGTTCTTTAACGGTCAGAACAGAAGACTCATAGAAAGATCCTCGAAGCTTATCGCTACGAGCCCCAACTATGTAGAGGGCAGCCCCTGGCTTTCATCCGCACCTGATAAGTGTGTGGTTGTTCCTAACTGCATCAACGAGAACAGACTTGTTATCAACGATGAGGTTATTAAGAGAGCCGAGGAACTTAAGGAAGAGCACAAGGGCAAGACGGTATGTCTTGCTGTAGGCCGTCACGTAGAGTACAAGGGCTTTAAGTATCTTATCGATGCTTCGAAGAACTTAAGCGACGATTTCATCATCGGTATCACAGGCAAGGGTCCTCTTACTGACGAGCTTAAGGCTCAGGCTGCAGGGGACAACAAGGTTAATTTCTTAGGCCTTATAAGTGATGTCGATCTTCGTGCATGGCTTATGACATGCGACATCTTCTGCTTCCCTTCTATCACCAAGAATGAGGCGTTCGGCCTTGCCTTGGCAGAGGGAATGTATTTCGGTCATCCTGCAGTTACATTTACGATCGAAGGTTCCGGCGTAAACTACGTTAACCTCGACGGTGTAACGGGCATCGAGTGTCCTAATGCGGACAGCAAGGCATTTGCCGAGGCTTTGAAGAAGCTGTCAGCTGATGAAGCTCTTCGCACAACATACGGTGAGGCTGCTAAGCAGCGCGTCATCGATAACTTCACATACGCAACATTCAAGAAGAATATTCAGGACTTGGTGACGGGACTTTAATATGACTCTTACACTGACTCGTCTTAGCAAGGGTTCTTCCATAGTAAATGCCCTTATCTGGTTCAGTATCCTTACTGCATCATGTGACATCGTACTCGCATTCGAGGTCGCAGGACTTACGGTAAGAATCTCCCAGCTTGTCGCCATGTCAGTAATGTTCCTCTTCCTTTTGAGGATAATTAAGTTCGGCAATGTTAAGATCTTAACGCCGTACTATAACCTTTTGATCGTCATAGTCTTTAACACCATATGCATAGTGAATTCGAAGACTATCTTTAATGCCGTAGGCTACGATCTGTGGCTTATGTTCGACTGTATTCAGGTACTGACGTTTACGTACTTTCTTAGTAAGCAGGAGTCGATTCAGTCTCTCGTCCGCAAGTACATCCTGTGCTTTAACGCACTTGCAGTCGTAGGCTTCATTCAGTTTGCTTTGCAGTTCGTCGGAATCAATTTCTACGTAACGCAGTACAACGATCTTCACCGAAGCAACGGCTTCTCATTCGAGCCTTCGTTCTATGCGACTTACATGATCATGGGATCCATCATCTGCCTTTATCTTCTCGAGAGAAGAAACTACAAGTGCATGAGAAGAAGGTATTTGATCCTTTCCACTCTTCTTAACGTTGGCGCAGTTGTCATTTCGACTTCAAGAATGGGTCTTCTCATTCTCCTTATCTATGTCGTCTACAGAGGATTCATGTGCCTTAGGATCTACATCCATAAGAAGGCATCACTTATCAGGATCCTGTTTACTTTAATGCCGATCCTGGTCGGTGTAGCGGGCGTTCTCTTCATCCTCGCCATCGAGTTCCAGGTTGATTTTGTTCTTCACTACTTAAGCGGTCTCGGAATCGGAGGAACCGCTTCTCACTCGACTGATGCTAGATCCGCAGGATTCGAGGATACATGGAAACTGTTCCTCGACAGTCCTTTCTTGGGATGCAGCCTGGGCGGAATCGATGCAGGCATCATCGAGTACAAGGCGAGAAACTATACTGTTGCAAACAACGGCGGTGCGAGCATGTGCATCTCGCTCGAGGCTCTTGCCGCTTACGGAATATTCGGTGCGTTCTTCTTCTTTAAGTACATGTACGACTTAACGATCGGCGGATATCTTAAGGCTAAGAAGCGTCCGGGCGATAAGAAGGACCGTGAGCCCATCTATGCGATGCTTATCGCTCTGTTCTTCGAGTTCGTCATCCTTCAGCTTAACCAGAACGTATTAAGACCTCCGTTCTGGGTACACATTGCACTCGTATCCACCTGCCTGCAGATATATCTTAGAGAATCTCATAAGAACTACAGGGCTGAAGTAACTTTGGGAGAATACAATGTCGCAGACCAAAATAATAGCTAATTATCTGCCTCAGTATCACCAGATGCCGGAGAACGACAAATGGTGGGGAGAAGGCTTTACTGACTGGGTTGCCGTTAAGAAGGCAAAGCCTCAGTTCGAAGGACATAATCAGCCGAGGATTCCCGCTGACGAGTACTACTACAGTCTCGATAAGCCCGAGGATATCGCAAGACAGGTTAAGCTTGCGAATGACTACAGCATTTACGGCT
>CAMJGB010000015.1 GCA_946405115.1 uncultured Clostridia bacterium
GAGGATCCAAGCGGTAAGTGTTGTACCGATATCGGATCCGAATATTACTCCGACAGTCTGAGTCAGTTCCATGATGCCCGAGTTAACAAAACCTACGAGCATAACTGTCATTGCCGAAGAAGACTGAATAGCAATTGTGATCAGGGCACCAACGAGAAGACCCTTAGCAGAATTGGCGGTAGCTTTCTTGAGAAGTTTCTCAAGTCTTCCTCCGGCAGTCTTCTTCAAAGACTCCGAGAGCAGATGCATTCCGTAAAGGAAAAATGCGAGTCCGCCAAATAAAGTTATAAAAGCAAATATATCCATACATTCATAATTATAATGTCGATAATAGCGTTTGTAAAACAACGAAATTTAACACATAGACCGCCGTCTATATATATTCTCAAGACTACTGATATTAAGGGATTTTGCCAATCACCACACCCTTTGTTACGCCAATTACTCCCCCTTCGAAGCGACCTCCGCAGACGCTGCGCGTCGAGGACTCGAGCAAGAAGGGGAGTAATTGGCGCCTCCAACAGGAATCGAACCCGTACCAGCAGTACCGGAAACTGCTGTTCTATCCATTAAACTATGGAGGCATTACCACAAAAATTATATCACAGGGCAAACGACCTTCTGCCCGGACATAGAAAGAGCCGCCTCACCGGGCGGCTCTTATCTTCATAGAGTAAGTAAGTATTATTTACCGGCTGCCTTAGCAACCTCTTCAGTCTTATCTTCAACTACAGGCTCAACCTTAGCAGCCTCTGCTGTGGCCTCTGCCTTAAGTTCTTCCTCTGCCATCTTCTGGAGCTTAGCCTTCTCAGCTGCAAGCTCTTCAGCCTTCTTAGCCTCAGCAGCTGCCATCTCTGCAGCGGCTCTGGCCTCTTCTTCTGCCTTACGTGCAGCAGCCATTGCCTCTTCAGCTCTCTTAGCAGCAGCCTCTGCCTTCTCTCTGGCCTGAGCAGCGGCGATCTTAGCCTCTTCCTCAGCCTTCTCGGCAGCGATTCTGTCGTCTTCTTCCTTCTTCTTCTTGTTAGCAAGCTCGTAAGCTTCCTGAGCCTTCTTTGTTGCTTCCTTAGCCTCTTCAGCCTTCTGAGCTGTATTCTTGGCAAGCTCTTCAGCATGAGTAGCGGAATTCTTAGCTTCCTGCTCGAACTCCTCTGCAGCCTTTCTTGCCTTCTCCTCAGCAGCAACTACTGCAAGTCTTGCATCCTGCTCAGTCTTCTTCTGAGATGCGATCTTCATTGCATCCTGAGCCTTAGCGATTGCTTCCTGAGCGATCTTCTCAGCCTTTGCAGCCTCAGCCTGAGCATTCTCAGCAGCTGCGAGAGCTGTGTTGTACTCTTCTTCAGCGACCTTAGCCTTCTTGGAAGCTTCCTCTTCGCTCTTAACTGCAGCTTCGCGAACTTCGCCGGACTTCTTAACAGCAAGTCTTGCCTCTTCTGCCTTGGATGCAGCACTCTCAGCTTCCTTAACAGCACGATCCTCGCGCTCCTTAGCCTGATCGAACTCAAGCTTAGCCTTCTCAGATGCGATAGTAGCAGCTGACTTGTTAGCTGTGTTCAAAGGCTTTATAACAGGGCTATTGTTGTTCGCAACACCCTTGTTGGGCAGACCTGCCTGATTCTGCTGGTCGTCCTTCTTCTGCTGTTCTGCAGCAACTGCCTGAGCACGATTGATTGAAGCTGAAGGCGGACGTCTGATAGGCGCCTTAAGACCAACGGGCTGCTTTCTCTCGTTCTCTTCGGGTTTCTTATCTTCAGGTTTATCTGAATTCTTATTATTAGGACCGCCTGACTTACGTGATTCTTCCATAGCCTTACGAGCTTCGATCTGAGCTCGTGCAGCTGCAGCACGCTCCCTGGCGTATGATGCTGCAGGAGAATCTATAGCAGAGTTATTACGACCCTTGGAAGAAGGTGCACTTCCGGGTCTGTTTCCCGATACTTCGCCAGACATTGACAATTCAACGGCGGGCTTATTAGAGCCGTCGTCTCCCTTGCCTTTAAAAACATCCAGTATACCAGCCATGACTTCCACCCCATTCAAACATTACAAAAATAAAATCTAACTGATAACTAAATTATACTTTGTAAACAAATTATTTCAAGTCTGTTTCCTAAATATATACATATTGACAACGTATCAAGTCAATTTGACGGTTTTACGGCCTTGTTTATAAGGATATTAAGTATGTTAATGGCATCCGCAGCGGTCCTGCTTCTGTCCTTGTCGCGTGGTTTGTAGTGAAGATAAGGCTTACCCTGGGCACAGAACATGATCCTGCCCTGGTATTCCGGCACCCCGAGGAGGATGCTTACGGTCTCGAAGTCAGCTTTTCGATCGGATGCGAAGTAAAGAAGCACGCCCGTGTCCTTGATGCAGACGCGCTCGAAGCCCGCCTGACTCGCCAAAGTCTTGATGAGAGCGACATCCGTGAGGAATACGAACTGCTTGGGAGGCTGGCCGTAACGGTCCGTAACCTCGTCGAGCAGATCCTCCGCGTCCTTCTCGGATGCGATGGAGCCGATCCTTCTGTAGAAAGCCATGCGCGAAGCCTCGTCTTCTATATACGAAGGAGGTATATAAGAGTCGAAGTCAATCTCGATGTTAGCCTGCAAAGGAATCTTGAACTCGGTGTCGCCCGTCTCGTTCAAGTGCTTGATCTCCTCATCGAGCATTCTGCAGTAGAGCTCGTAACCGATGACGTCCATCTGTCCGTGCTGCTCAGCGCCGAGCAGGTTACCCGCACCTCTTACCTCGAGATCGCGAAGTGCGATCTTAACACCGGAACCAAGTTCCGTGAACTCGCGGATGGCCATAAGGCGCTTTCTCGCGTCGGAGTTCATCTCCTTCTCGGGCTTATATGTAATGTATGCGTACGCCTGACGGTCGGATCTTCCGACTCGGCCCTTGATCTGGTAAAGCTGGGACAGTCCGAACTTATCCGCCTCCTCGACGATCATGGTGTTAACGTTCGGCATGTCTACACCGGACTCGATGATGGTCGTGCAGACAAGGATATCAGCCTCGCCCCTTATGAAGGACTCGACTATCTTCTCCATCTGGTTCTCGCTCATCTTGCCGTGAGCATATGAGACTCTGACGCCAGGCATCAGCTCTTTAAGGTGAGCTGCTACTGTATCTATATTATTAGTGCGGTTATGAAGCCAGAATACCTGACCTCCTCTTGAGATCTCACGAAGACATGCCTGAACGCAGATCTCCTCGTCATACTCCATTACATAAGTCTGAACGGGACGGCGGTTCTGCGGAGCCTCCGACAGCATCGAGATGTCACGGATGCCCGACATGGACATGTGCAAAGTACGGGGAATCGGCGTCGCGGTAAGAGTAAGCACGTCGATGTTTGCCCTCATCGCCTTGATCTTCTCTTTGTGGTTAACACCGAAGCGCTGCTCCTCGTCGACTACGAGAAGTCCGAGCTTGTTCGGAACAACGTCATCGGAAAGGATTCGGTGAGTGCCGATTACGACATCGGCCTTGCCTTCTTCTATATCCTTAAGGTTCTGCTTCATGACTGCAGCGGGAACGAATCTTGAGAGAAGAACTACCTTTATAGGGAAGCCTCCGAGTCTCTCCTTGAAGTTATCGTAATGCTGCTGGGCAAGAAGCGTGGTCGGCGCGAGCATAAATGCCTGCCTTCCGTTCATGACACACTTGAAGATGGCTCTGAAGGCAACCTCCGTCTTACCGAAACCGACGTCTCCGCACAAGAGACGATCCATCGGGATAGGCGATTCCATGTCCTTCTTAATGTCGGCGATTGCTGCTGCCTGATCCTGCGTCTCTTCGTAAGGGAAGTACTCCTCGAACTCTTTCTGGTAGGAGTCGTCGGGACCGCATGTGAAGCCCTTGTTCGCGCGTCTTACCGCATAGAGCTTAACGAGATCGAAAGCGAGCTTCTTAACTGAAGACCTCGCACGCTCAACATTCTTCTTCCACTCCTGCGAATCGAGCGACGACAGCTTGGGTTGCTTGCCGCCGGGACCGACGTACTTGGAAAGCTTGTCGATCTTATCTACAGGAAGATATATGACTGCGTTCTTCGCATAGTTTATCTTGAGGTAGTCCTGGGAAGACTTGCCCATCTTGAGGTTAACGATACCCTCGTAAAGACCGATACCGTGAACGTCGTGTACAACATAGTCGCCGGGAGCAACGTCACCGAAGAAAGTGATTCGGGCACCGCCGCTTTTCTTCTGCGTATGCTTCTTCTCACTTCCGAAAATCTCCTGCTCACCGATAAGAACGATTCCTGCAGCAGGGTACTCGAATCCGGCAGGAAGCGCCTTGGACAAAATGCTGATGTCGATGCCTCCCGCAAGCATTCTGTTTCTGAAAGAATCGCATCGGGATGTACCGGTGATCATGAAGATGATCTCGGAAGAAGTTGAGCCTCCGCCGTTACGGATATAGTTAATAAGAGCGTCGTCTCTTCCCACCCAGTTCTCGGATGAAAGTCCGGGACAGTTTACGGTAACGCCGCCGGGAAGTCCGCTTAAGGACGACTTCAGACATGCAAGTGTAACTGCGCCTCCGAACTGATCCAATGCCTTCATGGCATCAGGGGCTTTGAATATAGAATCGTATGCACAGGAAGGAGACTGACCTAATTCGTATGCGCTCTTGATCCTCGCACTGAAGTCAGAAGTATAACCGTCCATACGGCTTCGTCCTTCGGAGAACTCGTCCACGAAGAGCATCATCTTGGTCTTGTTCACGTAATCGAGAATGCTGTTCGGCTCATCGTAAAAAACACCGATCCATCTTCCGAGCGCGGTGATCCTCATGCCCTGTCTTATTGCATCGGCATCTGCACGCGAATACCTCTCAAGAAGCTCGCCTATCGATTTACTCGAGGACGAATTCATCTTGTTAATATCAGGTGCCACTTTATGCAGCATGTTATCCGCGACCTTTCCTCTCTCCTCCACTCCGAAAGTGTGGATGAAGGCAGGACAGATCACGACTTTCTTCATGCCCTCGATTGACCTCTGGTCATCGGGATTAAACGTCTTAATCTGATCTATCTCGTCGTCAAAGAAACTGATTCTTACAGGCTGGTCCATGTCGGGCGGGAATACATCTACGACATCTCCCCTTGCAGAGAACTCGCCCTGCTGCGATACCATGCCGACTCTCTCGTAGCCTCTCTCGCTTAAGTCTGCGACGAGCTTTACGGGGTCGCAGTTTTTGCCTAAGGTGAGCTTGATGAATTTCTTTTCGAAGTGAGAGGAAGGCGGCATCTTGTTAAGAAGTGCAGGTGCGCAGATTACTGCCGCATCCATGTCAGCTCTTACTATCTTCGAGAGAACTCCCGCGCGCTCCGTCTCGCTCTCGTGCGAAGACGCTACTGCCGATACAAGTGACAGCTCGGCGGGCTTTAATACAGGGATGTCGGAACCTGCGAAAGGCGCGAGGCCGCCGATCATGGCTTTCGCTCTCGTTACGTCAGAAACGATAACTACCGGGATCTTGTCGTACTTATAGGAAAGTGCCGCGATAAGGTAACCCTTCTGCTGCTCACAAAGTCCCGTGATGTTAACGGGTCCTCCTTTACGCGCAGCCTGGTCAAAAGCTAAGATCAGGTCCTTGTCCTGATCGATCTTGCCGAGAAGTTCCTTAATCTCTTTTTCCATTGACGATATCCTCTACAGCCTTGCAGCCTTCACCAAAGGAATCATACATCGTCTGTCTCAAATCCTTCGGGATGTCGGAAAGCACGAAGGAGATAAGATCTGTTGTCTCAGGTACAGGTCCCGTTCCTATGCGGACACGCGGAAATTCCTGCGTATTAAGATGCGCTATAACGGACTTCATTCCGTTATGCGTACCGGCGCTGCCCTTGGATCTTACACGGATCGTGCCGGCAGCGATATCAATGTCATCGTAAATTATGATTACGTGCGACGGGTCTATCTTGTAGTAATTCGAGAAAGGACCTACGGCTTCACCCGAGTTGTTCATGAACGTCTTCGGCTTCATCAGGAACACATCGTGACCGCCGATCTTGCCCTTACCGAAAAGCGCGTGGAACTGCGTCCTCTCAAGACGGATTCCGTACTTCTCCGCAAGCATATCGACTGCGAGGAATCCGCAGTTGTGCCAATTGTATGCATACTTGTCTCCGGGATTGCCGAGTCCCGCGATAAGCCATGTGTCGGACATCGGTTAATTACACCTCCGAACGGCGTGTATCGAGCTTGATGTAGTTTGCTCCGCGGAGACGGTTCTTCTTAGCTACCCAGTCAGGCTTATTCTCCTGCTGTGATCTTGCGATACCGAGGCCCAGTGCAGGAACGTCCTTGTTGATCGTTGAACCTGCAGCGATGTAGGAATCGTGACCCAATACAACAGAAGCGAGGATGTTGGAATTACCGCCGATGAAGACGTTATCTTCGATAGTACATCCGACCTTATCAACACCGTCGAAGTTACAGGTAACAGTACCGCAACCGAAGTTAACGTTCTTACCTACCTTCGAGTCACCGATGTATGTGAGGTGTCTTGCTCTTGTATACTCATCAATCTCGGAACTCTTGATCTCAACGTATGCGCCGATCGTTACATGATCCTTGATGAGTGTGCCGGGTCTTATGTGTGAGAAAGGTCCGATGCGGCAGTCAGATCCGATGATGGACTCTGTTGCAACAGACATGTCGATAACTGTTCCGTTACCGACCTGTACTCCGTCGAGTCTTGTATTCTCACCGATGATACAGTCCTCACCGATGATGGTGTTGCCCATAAGTCTTGTGCCCGGAAGAATGATCGTGTCTCTTCCGATCTCAACTGCGGAGTGGATCCAAGTGTTGTCTTCGTCTACGATCTCGACACCGTTCATCATGTGCTTTCTCAAAATTCTCTTGTTGATGATCTTAGATGCCTGCATGAGCTGGTATCTGTCATTAACACCAAGTGTATCCTCGAAGTCGCAGATAACAGAACCAACAACACCGCCGTCCTTGATCAAGATGTCGATAGTGTCTGTGAGGTAATATTCCTTCTGCGCATTCTGTGCGGAAAGTCTTCCCAATGCGGAAAGAAGAAGTGATGTCTTGAACACATACATGGAGGAGTTGATCTCTCTTATCTTGAGCTCGTCCTCGTTGCAGTCTCTGTGCTCTACGATTCTTAAAACGTTACCCTTCTCGTCTCTTACAACTCTTCCGTAACCTGTCGGATCTGCTGCGGAAGCAGTTATGACAACTGCAGCAAAGTCACCCTCTTCCATGCTCTTCAAAGCCTTCTCGATTGTGCCTGCAGAAACCATCGGTGAATCACCGGGAAGTACGATTACATATCCGCCTCTTCCCTCAAGGAAAGGCTCTGCCTGCATGACAGCGTGACCTGTGCCTAAGCGCTTCTCCTGGAAGACATAAGCTACGCCTTCACCGAGTACGTCGCGGATCTCTTCCTGCTTATCACCTACGATGTAAACCTGCTCCTCGCAGCCCGCTTCGCAAAGCGCATCATAAACCCACTTTACGATCGGCTTACCTGCTACCTGATGTACTACCTTGGAGTGAGCAGACTTCATTCTCTTGCCGTCACCAGCTGCCATAACAATTGCACATATATCCATAATTTTGTCTTCTTTCGGAAGTAATGATTTGTTCACTAATTATAACAAACATTAAAAGGCTTGTAGTGTATAATAATTTAAAATCGAATTATAGAGTCAAATGGATTTAAGGAGATTGAGATGAAAGCAATTTTACTTGCAGCAGGTTATGCCACAAGATTATATCCTCTCACGAAGGATACACCTAAGTCCCTCCTGCCACTCGGCAGCCGTCTTATCATAGACTACATCATGGACTCTGTTGATCTCATCCCCGATCTTACAGAAGTAGTTCTTATTACTAACTCCAAGTTCTACCCTCACTTCAGTAAGTGGGCTTCTGAACAGAACCGCGAAGGCAAGGCTCCCATCACTGTCCTTGATGACGGTACTACAGATGACTCCAACAAGAGAGGTGCTATCGGAGACATCATCTTCACTATCGATCAGCTTAATATTGATGACGACCTCTGCATCCTTGCAGGCGACAACATCTTCACATATTCAATGACTAACATGTATGAATTCTTCCGCGAGAAGAACGCTCCTACTTTGATCGCCATCAACGTACCCGAGGTTGAGCAGAGAAGGAAACTTGCTGTCGCTGTCATTGATGACAACGGACAGATTCTTGATATGGAAGAGAAGCCTCAGGAGCCCAAGAGCGAGTGGGGAATCTACGCCACATATTTCTACGGCAAGGACATCATCCCCATGTTCAAGGAATACATCGCAGAGGGCGGTTCACCCGATGCTCCGGGTAACTTCCCTTCATGGCTTTACAAGAAGATGCCGGTCTATGCATTCAAGGGCGACGGATCATGCATCGACATCGGAACAGTAGAAAACTACGAGAAGACATGCCAGGAATATGAAGGCAAGTAACAGATATCTAAGACTCATCTGCGTACTGCTTGCAGGTTCCTCTTTCTTTCTCGGAACAGCATCTTGCACCAAACCTTCAGAGGGCATCGAAGAGACTGTCATAGAGACGACAGCTGCTACTCCCACACCCTCTCCTTCACCGACACCTACACCGTCTCCGACTCCCACTCCGGCCCCTACGCCGGTGCCTACACCTGTGCCCGAATACGTCGAACCGCAGTTCGAGGAGACATGGTACAACGGCTTCGTTGATGCAAGATCAGTACGCGCTCAGATAGTAGATAATCCCGAAGACATCGCAGTACTCGTAAACAAGTATTATGCACTCCCGTTGGACTATGTACCGCCGGATCTCGTCGATGCTCCTCACTCCATGAATCAGCAGATCAGAGCCGAGGCATGCGATGCTTGGATCGCGATGTACGACGCATGTGTTGAAGCTACGGGCCAGGGTCTTTTCCTTGTCTCGGGCTACAGAGACGCGAATTTACAGCAGTACCTTTTCGATCGCTCTACAAATCTTAGAGGCATCACATTCTCCGTGAGAAAGAACGCAGTTCCCGGACGCTCTGAGCACCAGCTCGGACTCGCCCTCGACATTACTCCCGAAGGTCAGTATGAGATCCTCGATGAGTTCGGCGAGACCACGACAGGAATGTGGGTCAACGAGCACTGCCACGAGTTCGGCTTCGTAAGAAGATTCCAGCAGCAGTGGGTATACGAGACAGGCTACGACATCGAAGCATGGCATTACCGCTACGTCGGTGTAGAGCTCGCTACTTACCTTTACGAGAATGACATGTCGCTCGAGGCATACTACGGATGTGAGCAGGTATTACCGTGGGATGAATGAGCTCTAAGCGTTTGCTCTTGGCTTCGAACAGTGCGCTCGTCGCTTCGCTCCTCCGCAACTTGCAGAGCAGAACGCTTTTCGCTCAGAACAAATTGTTGCATAACTGACTAGCTTGAGTTTATAATCTCAACAGAATCCAAGGCGGGGTGTAAGTCCCCACCGGCGGTGTTCCTTCGATGCGATATGCTGAAGGTAAGCCCGCAACTCCCGTTAAATCTTATGACGGGACTGACGCGATGAGACTTCGCGGCCGACGGTTAAAGTCCGGATGGAAGGAGTTGTTTTTTATGTCCGAAAGTACCAAAGATTCTTTAACACGTTCACGCGTCACCGCACGTAAGATTGCAGTAACTGCCATCTTCACTGCCATGGCGGTAGTCCTCATGTATCTGGAGTTCAGCGTTCCGTTGATGCCTCCGTTCCTGAAGTTCGATTTCTCTGAACTTCCGGTACTCATCGGATCATTCGCTTTGGGACCTATCTACGGTATAGTAATCGAGCTTTTTAAGAACCTCATCCACCTCCCCGTTACAGCCACATCAGGTATCGGTGAGCTTTCCAACTTCATCACGGGAAGCCTCTATGTCTTTGCTGCCGGTAAGTTCTATGAGAAACACAGAACAAGAAAAGGCGCGATCGTATCCATGCTCATTGCAACTGCAGTATTGGGTCTCGTAGCAGTTCCTTTCAACTACTTCATCACACTGCCTCTTTACGGTTCAGTTTTGAAGTTCCCCATCGAAGCAATCGTATCAATGAGTGCTGCAGTAAACCCCCTCATCAAGGACAAGGTATCGCTCGTATTCTACGCATTCCTTCCCTTCAATCTTTTAAAGGGACTGATCATCGGATTCATAACATTCTGGGTATATAAGCCAATCTCGAATCTGATTAATTCAACGTATAAAAAGACTCGATAAATTTTGTAAATCCGTTAAAATTCCCACTAAACTGCTGAAAGCCCAATGTTTTCAGCAGTTTTTTGTTTCAAACCCGCCAATTTTTCCCATTATTTCAAAATCGCTTGAAACTCCTTTTATTCCGTCAGACAATCCTATTGGAATAAGGGAGGAGAATATGAGAATTGAATTAAGCAATGAGTATTTATCTGCAAAGCTTGACCGCATTAACCGGATCCTCGATAAACAGCCTGCGATGTACAGACACAGGCGTAAAGACAAACAATTTATACGATACAAACAGGACGGCAAATTTCATGAGATACATCCTGCATCTGCTAAGTATGAAGAGGCTGAGAAGCGATTCTGTTATGTCGAGAATCTTAAGAAGCTTCAAAAACAGCTTGAGACTGTTGTTCGCGTAAGAAGCAATCTCAAGATCAGAACAGATATAAAGCATACGCTCACATATGATGATTATGTGAAGCTGGTTCCTCATACTACAAAAGATGCAGATCATCCTTATTCGCATAAACAGTTTTATATGAGATCCAGATTCGAAGTCACCATGGCAGGTGTCCTGGATAGTTTGAATCTTGAGTACAAATATGAACCGACGTTCTCCATCAACGGTTATCTTGTATCTCCTGATTTTGTGGTTTACATACCCGAGTTCAACTGCTGCATCATCATCGAATGCGAAGGCGTAACCGATGAATTAAATTACGTGAACAAGAACGGATATAAACTCGCAGAATATCTGTATTCAGATTTAATAATGGGGATGACTCTGATCGTATTAAAGGGCACCAGAACTCATATGCCTTCACCGGAATTGATGCGCAATGAAGTCGTTTCTGCGATCAATCTTCTGGCCTCGTATTGTTTGCTTGATGAATCATGAATGCCATCCACTTTTTCATCCACAAAAACGATTGATTATGTGGATGTTTTTGTGGATATGACCCTATATCCACTTTTTCATCCACAAATTCGACCAATTAAGTGGATGATTATGTGGATGAGCCACTGTATATACGAACAAACCAAGAATTAAGCGGCCGGAACCTCTTCGGGAACCTGTTCAACAGGGGCTGTATCTACCGGTGCCGTTTCAATTGGTGCCGGATCGACAGGCGCCCCAGTCTCGACCGGAGCAGTCTCCGGCGCGGCTGTCTCAGCAGCACCGCTTTCAGCGGGTGCCGAACCTTCATCCGGAGTCTCATCATAAACTCTTACAGGCTCTGTATCGATGATGTACTGAGTATAGTCTCCGTTCGGATCACCAAAGAGATATCTGAAGAAACTCGAGGACAATACACCCTGACAGTAATTAAGTCTGTTGGAAACCATCGTGCGGACAGCGTCGACATAACCTTCAGGAATCTCAACATCGGGATCAAAAGGAGTGAATGTCGCACGTGAACTTATGTAAGTTCCAAGGTCCGTTCTCCAGTCGTGACTCGCATTGAATACAAGCGGCATTGAATCGGAAAGAATATCGCGTCCGGGGAACAATCGAGAATCATAATCAATTCCATAGAGATTCAAAAGCGTAGGCAGGATATCAATCGAAGATACCGGAGAAGTGATAATGATCGGATCCATCTCCTCGAGACAACCTGACCAGATGATGATCCTGTTGTGATCTCTTTCCATTGTATTCGTAACTTCAAATCCATAGAGTTCTGACAGGTAGTGCATGTACCCTGCATCGGAATCTCTGTCCAATCCGTAAGGATAGTGATCAGCACAGATCGTGATGACTGTGTCGTTCGTTATGCCTGCAGCATCAAGTTGCTCAAGGATATATCCGACTGCGCGGTCGAGCTCGATCTGACACGCGATGTATGCACGTACTGAATCAGAATACTGACCTTCCAATGAAGCAGTCTCATCCCAGTGTGCGCGGCTCTGTGCATTTGCTCCGCGGCTGTAGTTCGAGTGTCCGCTTACAGACATGTAGTAGACGTTAAACGGCTGCTGGTTGATGTATCCCGGAACCGTCGCTTCCATAAGCTGAAGATCGGACTCCGGCCATACAGGATCTATATAAGTCTCAAGTCCGTTACCCCATCCGGTGAAGCCTTCGGAGTAACCGAGAAGGTTGTGAGTGACATTACGTGTGTAGTACTGGTAATCGTTGTTGTGGAATGCCGCACCATAGTAGCCGAGCATATTAAGCTGCTGGCCCATGGTCCAATAAGTATTGCCTCTCGTCGTCATGTGATAGAACGACACGCCGCCGTCCTGAGGAAGCAGTCCGAAGACATGTGCGAACTCGCCTCCGATCGTTCCTGCGGTCGCGGGAATATACGAATCGGGACAGTTGATTCCTCTCGTAGCGAGGCGGTAAAGGTTAGGCGTAAGAACAGGGTCGATGGCTTCTGCAGTAAACGCTTCTGCCGTGATCATGATGAGGTTCTTTCCCTCGAAAAGCCCCGTGTACTGATTGCTCATTGAAGGCTCCACCGTGGCTACATAAGCAGCAAGCGAAGCGATGGTTCCACTCTCCTCTTCAGCGATGGCTTCAAAGTCAATATCGAGCACATGAGGATACGGCGTCGGTGACGGTGTGGGAGTCGGAGTGGGAGTAGCACCCGGCACTGTCGGAGCAGGTGTGGGTGTAGGTGTTGAAGTAGGTGTGGGAAGCGCCGTAAGCGGAACTTCTACAGCCTGGAATTCAAGATCCGAATCACCCTTCATGAGGCTTCTGATATCAAGACCCAGAGCCTCAGTAAGACCGAACTTTGATGCGGCCGTATTGAAGCTGTACTCCTTGCCGTGAATCGCGGATGAAGCGGGATTTAAAGAGATCATTATCAAATTGGAAAAGAACGTAACCGGGATAATAATTGCAAGAAGACCTACCTTCCATCTGTCGAGCTTAACGGGGATGAACTTACCCATAAGAACTCTTACTATGAAGATGATCGTGGGAAGAAGGAACAAAACAATATGAACGATTCCGCTCGTGCTGAAGATCAGACTTCTGATGGTTGATGCAAATCCTGTAAGCGCATCTCCGCCTCCGAAGCAGACCGTGTTGATATCGTACAAAGTCTTAAACTGCATCCATATGAAGAACTCAACAAGGAACGGAATTGCCACAAGAATTCGAGCGGCAATCTCGGCAATGATACGAGCTCTTCTCTTGAACACAAGAAGCAAAAGACAGATCGGAATTCCTACATAGAATGAAGTAAGAATTACTGAAGGAATGCTCGAAGCAAATCCCGATCCGAAGACCGAGAATCCGAACAGCAATTCGTAGTAAAGAAGTATCGCTATGAACTCAGCCGCGAGCATTGGAAATAATCAGCTTCAAGGCTGTGTGTGATTCCTGCCATGCAGGATCTGAGATTGCGTATACATGCTCGGCAGAACGGTTGCCGGAAGAGATGGCTTCGTAGAACTTTACGGGTATGCCCTCCTCCTCAAGGAATGCCTTCATTCTTACGTTAGTATCGTGAAGGAAATCTCTGTCACCTGTTACAAGACAAGTACGCGGAAGTCCCGTGCGCTTAATGACGTCTCTTAAGTCATAAACGTAATCAGGGATATCAATATCTCCGTCTTCTGTTCCAATAGGCTTCTTGAAGAAGTAGCCCGGAAATCTTCTGGGATCGCCGTCATAAACTCCGCAGATGGAGTTGACGGAAATAACCTCAACATCAGATCTTACGAAGACACCCATCTCGTGTCTTACGTCCTTGTTTCTAAGAACACATGCAAGAAGGACTGCGAGGAATCCGCCGGCTGAATCGCCGACTAAATGAAGCTTACGGATGCCCTTCTGCTTGTAAATAAAATCAATCGCTGCACAAAGGTCCTTCAGGATTCCTGAAAGGCTCTTCTGAGGCATGAGATGGTAATTAACATTAACAACGGGAATCTCGGAAAAAACAGCAAGCGTCATTCCGAAATTCTTATCAAGTTCCTTGTTGCCGTAAACGAATGCGCCGCCGTGAACAAGGAAGAAAACCGTATCGCCTACGGCAGTTCCCTTAAGCTTATAGATATCGAGTTTGTGCTCGGGTATATCGGGATTCTCGTAGAGGATATCGCACTCGGCATCACAGTTAGCAGGAAACACTTCAGTGGATAATCTTAATGAATCATTTCTGATGCAATTCTGGATAAACTGTTTCCTCTGCTTCTCTGCAAGAAAGCCGTCAAAAATCATATAACAAACCCCGATTTCTAATTATGCGTGCGACAACTAATTATACTTGCTTATTTTATGTAATGCGACATCAAATTCATTTGTCATTAGATTGTCAAATCGGGCGAAGTCATATTATAATTAGTTGGATTTCACACAGGATTATTTTTATCCGGACGGAGGTTTTTCTATGCACGATGCAAAAATTATAGATCAGCTCTCTGACCTCGTGTCTTCCTTTATCTGCTACGCAGGATCCCATCTTCCCGATGACGTAGATGCGAAGCTTAAGGAAATGGCTAAGGTTGAGACTGAAGGTTTTGCTCCCACGATCTACAAGGCAATGGCTGACAACATGGAGCTTGCTAACGAGCTTAAGCGCCCTTCATGTCAGGACACAGGTATCATCCAGTTCTTTGCTAAGGTTGGTACAGGTTTCCCTTATCAGAACGAACTCCCTGAGGTTTTCGAGCAGGCAGTACTTAAGGCAACAGAGCGTGCTCCTTTGAGACACAATGCAGTACAGGTTTTCGATGAGAACAACACAGGTAACAACGTAGGTGTACGTGTACCGTGGATCGATTGGGAACTCGTACCTGACAGAGATGACATCGAGCTTTATGTTTACATGGCAGGCGGCGGATGCTCCCTCCCCGGTATGGCTAAGGTTCTCATGCCTCTCGAGGGTTATGAAGGCATCGTAAGAGTAATCTTCGATCAGATGACATCTTACGGCGTTAACGCTTGTCCTCCTGTACTCCTCGGCGTAGGTATCGCAGGTTCCGCAGAAGTTGCTGCTAAGCTTTCCAAGAAGGCTCTCCTCCGTCCCGTAGGATCTCACAACGAGAACCCTAAGGCAGCTATGATGGAAGAAGAGCTTGAGAAGGGCCTCAATGAGTTGGGCCTCGGACCCGGCGGACTTTCCGGTAAGCTTTCCGTTATGGGCGTTAACATTGAGCAGGCTGCTCGTCACCCCGCTACACTCGCAGTTGGTATCTCCACTGCATGCTGGGCACACAGAAGAGGCTGCATCAAGATCAACCCCGATCTTACATATGATTTCGTCACGAGCAAAGGAGTTACATTATGAGCATCTGGCATTTGACCACACCTGTAACTGATGAAGATATCGAGAAGATTCATATCGGCGACGTAATCTACCTTACAGGCGACATCACAACAGGTAGAGACGACGTTCACCACAGAGTAGTAGTTCAGGGCAGAGAGTGTCCTGTAGACCTCAAGGGCAAGGCTGTATTCCACGCAGGTCCTATCATGAAGAAGATCAGCGAAGACAAGTGGAAGTGCGTTGCTGTAGGTCCTACAACATCCATGAGAATGGAGAAGGCCGAGAAGGAATTCCTCGCAGAGACAGGCGTTAAGATCGTTATCGGTAAGGGCGGTATGGGCCCTAAGACAACTGAGGGCTGCAAGGCTTCCAAGGCTGTTCACACAATCTTCCCCGGCGGCTGCGCTGTAGTTGCTGCAGAGTGCATCGAGGATGTTGAGGGCGTTGAGTGGCTCGACCTCGGAATGCCTGAGGCAATGTGGAAGTTCAAGGCTAAGGAATTCGGACCTTTGATCGTTTCCATCGACTGCCACGGCGGCAACCTGATCGACGACAACAAGGTCAAGTTCAACGAGCGTAAGGAGAAGCTCGTTCCCGAGATTTCAGAGAAAGTTCAGTTCATGCACTGATGCTTCCTTTCCTTTCTTCACTCAAGGGAAAAGCTGACGCTTTAATATTTGATGTAGACGGTACCCTGCTTGATTCCATGACTGTATGGAATCAAGCGGATACCGTTTTTCTTAACTCGCGCGGATTCGAGGTAACGCCCGACTACACGGACTATGTCAAATCCGTACGAATCGAAGATGCCGCGGTCTACACACGCGACCGCTATAATCTTCCTGATACTCCCGAGCAGATCATGGCGGAGTGGAAAGCTTTTGTTAACCGAGCTTATGCAGAAGACGTGCTTCTTAAGGACGGCGCGCTCGAGTATCTTAAGCTCGCGAAGCAGACGGGTTTCAAGACAGCCTGTGCCACTGCACTGACACGGGAGAATATCGACTCCTCATTTACGCGTCTCGGGATACATGATCTGTTCGATGTGATAGTCGCACTCGACGATCTTCCGGGTCTTCCGGACAAGAGTGAGCCTGACGTATATCTTCATACCGCCAAGCTCATCGGAGCCGCACCTTCATCGACCGTCATATTCGAAGACGTTCCCATCGCACTTAACGGAGCGGTCAAAGGTGGCTTCATCACATGTGCGGTCTGGGACCTCATAGGAGCCGGATCTGAAGATGAATGGATCAATATGACAAAAATTTCTGACTATTCTTTTAAATTATGGCGCGACCTTATTAAAGATTAATGCTTTGTTCATTCTTTAGTAAAACGCATACTGTATAGTGATTTCATGGATTATGATGAGAGGCGGATCTTTATAAGAAGTCGTGCGGCGTTTGCACT